>JBAYNC010000015.1:0-13853 GCA_041679025.1 Patescibacteria group bacterium | reverse complement strand
TATTCGGTTGCCGATATATTGGGACCAAGTTGTTCCTCATCGCGGCGAATATAAGTTTTCCGATTATGATTGGATGTTAAATGAGGGTAAAAATCGAGATGTTAAGTTTGTTCTTAATGTCGGCTATCGTTTACCTCGTTGGCCAGAATGTCATGCCCCGGTGTGGATTTTGGGCAAGAACAAAGATTTTAGGGAGACGGAAGCGTTAAAGATGTTGGAGGTGGTGGTTAAGAGATATCGCGATCGTAGCGAAATAGAATATTGGCAGGTAGAGAACGAACCATTTTTGGATGTCTTCGGTGAGTGTCCGGCCAGTGATTTAAATTTTTTGCAAAAAGAAATTGATTTAGTTCGTCGTTTGGACTCTCGACCGATTTTAATTTCAGCTTCGGGTGAGTTAAGTCTATGGCAAAAGGAATCGAAGGCGGGTGATATTTTTGGCACCACTTTATATCGAGTAGTTTGGGGTCCTTCTTCTGGCTATATTCGTTATCCTTTGCCAGCAATATTCTATCGCTTGAAAGCTGACTTAGCTAAAATACCGCAGGAGAAAAGGATTATTAGCGAGCTTCAAGCCGAGCCCTGGGTCCCTAGTGGCTATATGAAAGATCTACCCGAGAGTGAGGCTAAAAAATCTTTTAGCTTAGAACAATTCAAAGCCAATACTCAATTTGGAATTAATGTTGATTTTCAAAAAGCCTATTTTTGGGGAGTTGAGTGGTGGTATAAAAAGTTTAAAGATGGTGAGCCCCAATATTGGGATTTTGCTAAAACTTTATTTAAATAATATGTTGTCAATTATTATCCCAACTTTAAATGAGGAGAAGTATTTGCCTCTACTGATTGATTCTATCCATCGGCAAGATTTTTCTGATTATGAAATTATTGTTTCTGATGCTAATTCTGAGGACAAGACGCGAGAGATTGCAATCGCTAAGGGAGCGATGGTGGTAGTTGACGAGAGACGGCACCCTTCATTTCAAAGAAACACTGGGGCTAAGGCAGCTCAAGGAGATACCTTTTTATTCTTAGACGCTGATTCTGTTTTGCCGGATAATTTTTTGAGTACAGTAGTCAAAGAGTTCCAAAATAGGAAGTTGGGAGTGGCTGGATTCTATTTGAATTTTGGTTCAAATAAGTTTATCTATCGTCTTTGTTCTCTGGGCTATAATTTCTTTGCTTGGTTTAGACAGTATTGGCGTCCAATATCGGTTGGCGCCGGAATTATGGTTAGAAGTGACGTTCACCGGAGGATTAATGGTTTTGATGAAACTCTCTTTGTAGCCGAAGACTTTGATTATTGCTACCGCTCTTCAAGAATCGCCAAATTCCGTCTTTTGAAGATGGTGCGACTCCCATATTCCATTAGACGAATGGAAAAAGAAGGAGATTTCAAGGTTCTACTTAAATGGTTGAAAATGGGGACTAGAACTATCTGGGGTGGAAGAATTAAAAAGAAAATTGTTAAATATGATTTTGGTAATTATTAATTTATATTTATTTTTATGAAATTAGAGATAATAAAAAATCCCAGCATCTTGCTGAGAGTGTTAATGGGGTTAGTATTTTGTTCGGCTGGGCTATTTAGGTTATTTGTACCCCAAGTAGCTTTAAATGAAATGGCTAATCTAAACATTTCGTCTCTATTTGTTTTTCCTATCACGGCCTTAGAGATAATTACTGGCTTGGCCTTGTTATTAAATCGCTATGTTAAATATGCGGCTGGTGCTTTAATTATTTTTCTATTTTTTGCTTTGATCAAAGGATTAATTATTGGTGGCGGTGGTTTGTGGACAGCAGCTGGAGAATTATTTGTTTTCAACGTCACCCCCACTGATTTCTTTATGCATTTCGCTTTCTTGGTTGTTTTGGTTTTTCTTTTCTTGTCGACCATTTCTAAAAGCTCGAAAGATATGCCAGATGACAGCCAGAAGAACTAGGATGATAATGGCCTCATGAAACCTGTCCCACCAGGGCCCGATATTATCCCAATTATCTCCTAAAACAACTCCAAAATAAACTAGTAGGTAGCTCCAGATCCAAGAGCCTAAGAAGGTATAGATACAAAATTTAAGGAAATTACCACGGGAAACTCCAGCGATGAAAGAGATAAAAGTTCTGATTACCGGAAGTAAGCGAGAGAAAAAATAAGTAAGATCACCATAGCGGGCAATAAATTTGTCTGCTTTTTCTATTTCGTGGTGAGACAATAGGAGCCATTTACCATATTTCCATAATATTGGTCGGCCTAATTTATGTCCCAGCCAATAACTGACCATGGATCCTAACAGACAGCCAATACCACCGGCTAAAGCAGCGAGATGAATATTCATTTGTCCTTGGCTAACTAAATAACCGGCATAAGGAAGGATAATTTCGGAAGGGATTGGAATATTACAGGATTCCAGGGCCATTAAAAACATTGTCCCGCCATAGCCCATTTGGTCGACGAAAAAGACGATAAATAATGTTAGTTTGTTGATAATAAATTCAATCATGGTTTATACTATATCATGTTTGCTAAAAAGAAAAAAGTATCTCAAAATAAGGATTTATTGTCAGTTAATGTAAATTTAAGCCGGAAAAGTCTTTAAAACTATAAAACTTGACTATTTTCAAAAAAAAGAGCATAGTAGTCCTATTGTTAAAATTAATTTTTATTTATGGAAATCAGAAACATCGCCATTATTGCCCATGTTGATCATGGAAAGACTACCCTGACAGATGCCCTCATGCGTCAGACTAATATGATTGAGGAAGGTGTTAGCATGGATAGTAATGACTTAGAGAAAGAAAGAGGTATTACTATCTATTCTAAGAATACTTCCGTTGTCTATCGAGGAACTAAGATCAATATTATTGATACTCCGGGTCATGCCGACTTCAGTTCTGAAGTGGAGCGCATTTTGCGCTCTATTGATTGTGTTTTGCTTCTAGTTGATGCTCAGGAAGGTCCGATGCCTCAGACTAAATTCGTTTTGAAAAAGTCTTTGGAGTTAGGGCTATGTCCAATTGTGGTTATTAACAAAATTGATAAGCCAGCTGCTCGAGTTCCGGAAGTGGAAGAGATGGTTTATGAATTGTTTATGGATTTGGGAGCTACTGATGAGCAATTAGATTTTTCTGTAGTTTATGCGGCCGCTAAGCAGGGTTATGCCAAGCTTAATATGGCCGATGAAAATATTAATTTATTTCCTCTTTTAGATTTAGTTTTAGAGAAGGTAAAAGTAGCTGCAACTCCAGATGACTTAGCCTCTGAATTTTTAGCTCAACCTTTCAATTTAGCCTATGATAATTTTTTAGGAAGATTAGCCATTGTCCGGGTTTATTCCGGTAGTATTAAGACTGGTTCTAGTGTTATCATTATGGATCCATCAGGTGAGATCAGAAACGCCAAAATTGGTAAATTATTTTCCTTCTTTGGTCCAACCAGAAAAGAAACTGATATTGTTGAGGCTGGTGATGTAGTTATGATTGCCGGATTACCAAATATTGATATTGGTGAAACTATTGCTATCTCAGCTGACCAAAAACAATTGCCAGCCATTAAAATTGATGAACCAACTATTTCGTTAAATTTTTTGGTTAATAATTCTCCTTTTGCTGGTCGTGATGGTAAGTTTGTAACCAATAGACAATTAAAAGAAAGACTGGAAAAAGAATTGGAAGTTAATGTTGGTTTGAAAGTTGATTTCTCCAGCGGCGATCAGTATAAGGTTTTTGGTCGTGGCGAATTACACGTTGCTATTCTGCTCGAGAATATGCGTCGCGAAGGTTATGAATTACAAGTTTCTCAGCCTCAAGTTATTATCAAGGAGGAGAATGGTAAAAAATTAGAACCATTTGAAGAGGCTTTAATTGATGTCCCAGCTGATATGGCCGGGATGGTAATTGAAAAATTATCCAAGAGAAAAGGCTTGCTTCAAGAAATTAAAAATCATAATAATCAATCTCGTTTAGTTTTTGAAATCCCAACTCGTGGGTTATTAGGTTTCAGAAATGAATTTGTAGTAGCTACTAGAGGTGAGGGTATTCTGTGCTCTCGCTTCATTGGCTTTAAAGAGCACGTTGGAGTGATTGATAAGTTTGATTTAGGTTCGATGATCTCCATGGCGACTGGTAAAGCTTTGGCCTATGCCCTTTGGAATTTAGAAAGTCGTGGCGCCTTGTATTTAGAACCTAACTCCGAAGTCTATGAAGGTATGATTATTGGTAATACCGCTAAAGGCCTTGATATGGCCGTTAACCCAATTAAAGGTAAACATCTAACTAATGTTCGAGCTTCGGGCTCTGATGAGGCTATTAAGCTTACTCCACCTAATCCTATCACTTTGGAAGGTGGTTTAGAGATTATGAAGGGTGATGAATATTTAGAAATTACTCCAAAAAATATTCGTTTGAGAAAACAAATCCTCTCGGAAACTGACCGCGTTCGAGCTGGTCGAAAAGCTTAATATTCTTATAGCTACTGAATATAGAAAAGGCCAATCCAGTGATTGGTCTTTTTGTTTTTTGTGTTGCTAATAATTATTAAAAACTATATAATACTAATATCAATAAAATCTATTTTAATTATACAAAAATTATTTATGTCCAAGTCCAAAAAAGCTTTTACGCTCATTGAACTCCTCGTTGTCATCGCTATTATTGGTGTTCTAGCAACAGTCTCAATTATTGCCCTCTCTAACGCCAGGTCTAAGTCAAGAGATGCTAAGAGGGTCGGTAACATGAAACAAGTTCAAACAGCCCTAGAGTTATTTTTTAACGATAATGGTCGTTATCCAACTGTCGAGGAGTGGAATCTCGGGAGCCTTTATTCTACTTCTTCCTCGGCTACTACGACTTATCTTCAAGTTATCCCAACTGCTCCCATTCCAGCTGATGGTAATTGTAGCGAGAATGAAAATACTTCAGTTTATACTCAGACTGAGAGTGGTGCTTCTTATTCTATCGCTTTCTGTATTGGTAATACCACTGGCACTATTACTCCTGGAAATAAAACCCTAACCCCGGCTGGAATTATTGCTGTCGGTGGCGAAGAGTGTGTTCCTGAATGCACTGGCGTTTGCAGTGGTGATGATGGGTGTGGCGGTACTTGCCCCGATGATTGTACTGGCGGAGATGTTTGTACTAACGGTACCTGTCAGGCCCCAGCTTTCTCGTGTGGCAACACGCTAACTGACTCTAGGGACTCTAATACCTATGCCACTGTTGATATCAACGGTCAATGTTGGATGCAAGAAAATCTAGCTTATTTACCTAGTGTTTCTCCGAGCGGTGCTGGTAACGGCGTTGATCCTTTTTATTTTGTATATGGTTATGATGGTTCAAGTGTCCCGACAGCTAAGGCGGAACCTAATTATTCTACTTATGGAGTTTTATACAATTATCCGGCCGCAACAGCTGCCTGTCCTACGGGCTGGCACTTACCAACTGATGCCGAATGGCTTACTTTGGCTAATAATTATAATGGAGTTGGGTTGGCCCCCTGCATCTGAGACCAGCGGGTACAACTTATTGGGATACAGATTTAGGGAATGATAATACTTCCGGTTTCACCATGCTCGGGGCTGGTATGTACAAACCCTCTTGGTCATTTTTTGCCCTTAGAGGTAGGGCTCAGTTTTGGACCCCCACTAGTTATATTTTAGTATTCTCAGATTCATCATTATTACAAACTGAAAGTACTTCAGAGCTTGAGATGGCCAACTCCGTTAGATGTTTGGCTGATACAGATTAATCTTAGAAATTAATATTTAGAGATATAATAAAAAAGACTCCTGTTATAGGGGTCTTTTTATGTTGTGCGCCGTGAAGGATTCGAACCTTCGACCGTCTCCTTAAGAGGGAGCTGCTCTACCAGCTGAGCTAACAGCGCATAAATTGTGACTGGTGGCTGGGGAGAGGCTTGAACTCTCGACCTCGGCGTTATGAGTGCCGCGCTCTAACCAACTGAGCTACCCAGCCATTATTTTATACATAATAATAAAAAAATTCAAGTCTGTAAACCTCATTGTCTTTTTGTGCACCCGGCAGGATTCGAACCCGCAACCTTCTGGTCCGAAGCCAGACGCTCTATCCAGTTGCGCTACGGATGCTCTGAACCTATTAAATTAATAGGTTGTTTTTATATACTTTAACTTTTTAAAGCTTCTTTTAAATTCTTACCAGTTCTAAACTTAGCCACCTTAACAGCTGGAATGGTAATTCTTTCTTGCGGTTTGCGGGGATTAACTCCGCCCCGGGCGTATCTGGTCATGGAGGTGAAAGTGCCAAATCCGGTGATGGTCACTTCATGATCGTTCTTTAATTCTTCAATGATAATTTCGGCTAAAGTTTCTAACATCGCTTCTGATTGTTTTTTTCCAATTTTGTCAGCGCTCTTGTTAATCTTCTGATTAGTTTTTTCAGTTAGGGTTTCAATTAATTTAGCTTTATTCATATGGTTTAATAATTATCTGGCAAACTCGATAACACGAGTTTCTCTAATGACATTAACTTTGATCTCACCAGGGTATTTTAATTCTTTTTCAATTTTGTCAGCTATCTCTCGAGCCAAGTTATGAGACTTCAAATCATCAATGATATCTGATTGAACAAAGATTCGAACTTCACGACCAGCTTGGATGGCATAGGTCTTTTCAACGCCTTCAAACGATAGGGCAATTTTTTCTAACTCTTCTAACCGTTGTAAATAGTTTTCTCGGGTATCGCTTCTGGCTCCTGGACGAGCTGAGGAAATAGCATCAGCTACTTTGACAATCACGGAGATCAAAGTGGAAGGATGATCATCGTGGTGGGTTTCAATTGGAGCGATAATTTCAGCTGGGAGATTAAACTTCTTGGCGATGTCCCGACCAATCTCATTGTGGTTACCTTGGATCTCATGATCAACAGCCTTACCAATATCATGCAGTAATCCACCCTTTTTGGCAATAGTGACATCAGCGCCTAATTCTTCTGCTAACATAGCGGAAAGATGAGCCACTTCAATGGAATGTCTGAGAGCATTTTGACCATAGCTGGTTCGGTATTTCAAGCGACCTAAGATTTGAACTAATTTCGGATCAAAGCCAGCGACACCCACGTCATACATAGCTTCTTCTCCAGCTTTTTTAATATCTAAAGAAATTTCTCTCTTAGCGCTTTCAACCGCATCTTCAATCTTAGTTGGGTGAATCCGACCATCTTTAATTAAATAGTCTAAAGCTTTCTTGGCGACGTGACGGCGGATTAAGGAGAAACCAGAAATAGTAATTGCATTTGGAGTGTCATCAACAATAATTTCAACGCCAGTCATTTGCTCAATAGATTTAATATTTCGTCCTTCACGACCAATAATTCGGCCCTTCATTTCATCGCTGGGCAAATCAACTGTTGTGGTGGAAAGCTCAGGGGTATAAGTTGAGGCTAACCGTTGCATAGCGCCGGCGATTAGGTTCTTGGCTTTCTCGTCAAAAATATCATCATTTTCAATTTCTAATTTATTGATTCTGGCAATAATGTCTTCCTTATATTGATCCTCGATATTTTTGATTAAAATGTCTTTAGCTTCTTCCTGACTTAATTTAGAAATCTTTTCTAATCTTGCTAATTGTTCTTCTTTAATTTCTTTAATTTTTTCTTTAATCTCTTGAACCTCATTAACTTTGTCATAGAGCTTCTGTTGCTTCTCCTGTAGGTCTAATAGTTTTTGGGAAAAAGCAGTTTCTCTTTGTTCCAAGCGTTGTTGTAGTGAGTTGATTTCTTTGCGACGTTCATTCTCTTCTTTTTTAGCTTCTTCAATAATCTTGATTGCTCTTTCTTGGGCATCTAATTCAGTTTTTTTGTATTTAGCTTTAGCATCGTTTAATATCTTCTCAGCTTTGCCTTCGGCAGTTCCGATTTTAAGGGCGGAACGTTTACGATAAACAAAGTAGCCAGCAGTGAAGCCGGCAGCTAAAATGACAATATACAGAGCGTACTGCATATTTTTATAATTGGATTTTAGGAGGTGAGGCAATCTCTAAATTTCGGGCCATCTCTAATTAAAAGGATTTAACTAACGGCTCGATGCTTTGATTTTATGAGATTATTGGGTATTTAACGAGTTAATATTTTTGAATTTTTGAAATCCGAATCAACCGCGACCTTCCTAAAAACTTTAATTAATTATTAAGGGATTACAAAATAACTCTAGCATAGATTTTTTGCTTTGTAAAGTTGGCTAATATTGGGATTTTTTTACGATTTATAATCATCTTTATGTCTTATTTACTTTTTCCAGTAATGTTGCTAAATTATTATTATCATTTTTAAATTAGAGGGCTCGTAGCTCAGTTGGTTAGAGCGCTACATTGACATTGTAGAGGTCACTGGTTCGAATCCAGTCGGGCCCACTAAACCAAAAGCACTTCAATCCATGAAGTGCTTTTGTTTATTAAATCGCTTGTCAGCCTCAATTTAATAACTCTATATTTTCTCTTGAAAAACAAATATAACGTCAAAAGGCAGCTCTGAAAATGGTTTGTATTTATCGTCATCATTCTGTTTATAGCTCAGTTTTATTTTATAGGTTCCGTCCGAAGTTATCACAAAACCGTTAACTTTGATAATGGCTCTGAGCCTTTTTTTTCCTCTTTCAAAACTAATATCTTGCTCGAAAGATTTTAATTCTTTACCATTTGGATCAAAAAACTGTATTAGGATATTGAAATTGTCGGGCTCATCAATTTCTTTTGTCCACAAACTAACTAAATCAAAAGAAAGAGGTATGTTTTTAGGTTTATCATTAATTTCTTCTCTTCTTGCAAAACTCATCGTCAGTTCATCTATACAATTAAACAGACTTATTTTGTTGGTATTTGAATCCACGCTCGATTCCTGACACAATATTGACCAGATGTTTTTCATAGGTTTTAAAATTATTTTTATAGTGTATTAAGCATAAATTAATTCTTTTGATATGGTAGATACATTTTTGCTGATATTTCTAGATTTGACCGATAGATTGAGATGATTTTCGGAAATCTCACCTACTATAAAAAATCTATTAGTTGTCTTGTCCAAATTTTTAATTTCCGAAAAACTAGATGGATTGAATTCTACTCCAAGAGCGTCAGCAAATTTTTTCAAAAAACCATCAGTTTGATTGCCCCCTCTGCCGGATTCTATTCTGGCTATGCTGGATTGCTTTTTGCCCATTCTTTTTGCCAATTCTTCTTGCGTCAAACCCTTGCTTATCCTCATTTCTTTTATTTGTCTACCAATCTTAAATGAGGGGTCATTTTTAAAATATTCCTTTGAAAATTTTTGATCTTTTAATAATTCATTTTTTAAATCGTCGTGTCTCATATTTATTTTTTATTATATTTTAATCTTGAGATGGCAATATTAATTTCCTGTGGCCTGGTTTTCTCGTCTTTTTATTAAATATATGAAGAATGTGAATAATGTTTGCTGTCATTTCAAACATGGTTCGATAGATCTTATTAACGCAAGGGCTTCTTAATTCCCAAATATCAAATTAGATTCCTTTAATTTTTTTAACATCCTGGGTTTTAATAAGTTGTCTAATGTCCGTTTTTGCCAACAATTCTATATCATACAAAATCTGTTTTACATGGTTCTTGTCCGAGATCTTTCTTAAAAATTTTAATATTGGTTTGTTGCCAGTAGGGCTAGTATAATATTCTATTTCCATGGAATTATAATTATTATAACATGTATGTTATAATATTCCAATATCAGTTATTTGTCAAGACCATCATTAAGATATTTAGAAGTTAGAAAATTAATTAAAAAGTTCAAAGGAGGGCTGCCATCAGGCTTCCTTTTTTATTTGTAATAACCTATAATATCAATATCTATATTATTTTATTCTAAAATATCCTATGTTTAATATTTTTTCTAATCGAGATAAGTCTAAATATCAAATAGCTCCGGAAAATTCTTCTGATTTAACTGAACGTTGGCTGGATGATTCAGTCAGCGATGGCCAGCTCTTGGTTGATGTTTATTCTACTGACAAGCAGATTATTGTTAAGGCGGCCATGGCCGGAGTCAAGCCGGAAGATTTAAATATTTCTTTGCATCATGATTTTTTGACTATTAAAGGGAAGAGAGAGGAAGAAAAAAAGTCTCAGGATCCTGATTATATTTATCGGGAATGCTATTGGGGATCATTTTCTCGTTCTCTAGTTTTGCCCTTTGAAGTTGACCCTAAAAAAATTCAGGCTGTTTTAGAGAATGGCGTTTTGACTATTATTTTAGAGAAGGTTGGAGCCGCTCAAAATATAAAAATTACTGTTAAAGAATAATATGCTTTATAATTTTATAGTCTCCAGTTTTAAAGATGACCAAGCTGTTTTGAAAGATAATGCCGGTGAAATAATCCTTTGGCCTCAGAATAAGTTGCCGGAGAATATTAGCATCGGTTCGTCATTATATTTTAATATTCATCCCCAAAAAGATTTAGCTGAAAGCGATCCGCAATTAGCTAAAAATATTTTAAATGAAATTTTAAAAATTTCTTAAATCGCATGATGACAGCTTCCAACAAACGCATTTTGTTTCTATCTCTGGTTATCTTCTCCGGACTTGTAATCCTTTTTTCCGGGGCTTATTTAGTGTATGCTAAAGTTTATGATAATAAGGTTTATCCGGGGGTGGTAGTTGACTCTCTCGATTTGGGTGGGCTTAGCTTTCCAGAGGCTGAGAAGGCTATTAAGGAGAGAAGTGATAATTTGTCCGGCCAGGACTTTCAGTTTGTTTATCGAGATCGGACTATTAATATTGCCTCCACTCAATCGGCCTTTGACATGGACCTTTCGGCATTTCTTTGGAATTTTGATTTTGTGGCTACAACCAGAGAGGCTTATCAAGTTGGTCGGTCGGGAAATTTTGGTGCTGATCTTTGGAGCCAAATTAAATTACGCTTTAAACCTCAGAAAGTTAATTTTGTTTATCGTCTTAATGAAGATGGTATTCGGGGCGAATTGAAAAATAAATTTGGTGACTTAGAGATTCCAGTTAAGAATGCTAATTTAGAATTAGTTTCTAGCGATTTTATCTTTGACGTCAAAGAAGCTTCGGCTGGAGAAATAATTGACTATGACTCGGCTGTTGATAAGTTAAAAAATCAATTGGCCCAAGGAGAGATTGGGACCATTACGCTTACCTCTAAAACTGAGCCAGCTACTATTGTGGCCGGAGATATTGATAATTTTCAATCTCAGGCCGATAGTCTTTTGACTCTAGCTCCTTTGACACTGGAATATAAGTCTAGTTCCTCGGTGGCGACCAAATTTAGCATTAGTAAATCCAAGCTAGCCTCTCTTTTGGGATTGGAGAGAAATGGCTCAGTTAAGGTAACTATTTCTAATGAATTAGCAACTGAATTTTTAGAGTCGGACATTGCTCCGAAGATAGACAAGGAACCAACTAAGGCTCGTTTTGAAATGAAGAATGGCCGGGTTGATAATTTTCAAGTTAGCTCTGATGGTCGGAAATTAAATATTTCAGAATCGATTAAGCAGATTAAAAATAATTTAGATAACCATTCTACCAGCACTATTATTTTGGTGGTGGACACTATTTCGGACGACAAAGTTGCAACCGAAGATATTAATAATTTGGGTATTAAGGAAATTGTTGGCACTGGTTATTCTAACTTCGCTGGCTCGCCCAAAAATCGTCGTCATAATATTGCAGTTGGTGCGGCAGCTGTTAATGGCTTGCTTATTAAACCAGGCGAAGAGTTTTCATTAGTTAAAGCGTTGGGCGAAATTGATGCCGCCTCCGGTTATCTACCAGAATTAGTTATTAAAGAAAATAAAACTATTCCAGAATATGGTGGCGGATTATGCCAAGTTGGAACCACTATTTTTCGGGCTGCTTTAAACTCTGGCCTGCCCATTACTGCTCGCAGAAATCATTCTTACCGCGTTGCCTATTACGAGCCAGCCGGAATGGATGCCGCTGTTTATATCCCCAACCCTGATGTTCGTTTTTTAAACGACACAACTAATTATATTTTGATCCAGTCGCGGATTAATGGTAATGAATTTTATTTTGATTTTTGGGGAGTCAAAGATGATCGAATTGTTACTGTTGGCAAGCCAGTTATTTTCAATATTGTAAAACCAGCTCCAACTAAGATTGTCGAGACCACTGATTTAGCTCCGGGTAAAAAGAAATGTACGGAGAGCGCTCATAATGGAGCTGATGCTTATTTTGATTATACTGTTGTTTATAACCCTGGATCTGAAGCTCAAAAGAAAGAAGAGAAGAGATTCAGTTCTCATTATGTTCCTTGGCAAGAAGTTTGCTTGGTCGGTGTTGCGCCAGAAAGTTTAGCCACAACCAGTGCTGCTACCTCAACTGTTAGTCAATAAAAAAAAGAACTCTACTCGAGTTCTTTTTTGGTACAAAAAAAGATCAATTAAAACGGGATAGGCAAGAAAGTTTTTTTCTACGAATTCGTGAGCGCGAGCCCTAAAACCGTGGAAAAAAATCCCATGCTTGTCGTGCCTGACCCGTTGCAAGTGACCTTTTTATTTTTCTTCTTTAATTATTTTTTAACTATATCATATAAAAAAATATTTGTCAATACACAGTTTATCCACAGATTTTATCTTTTGGCTAAAATAAGCAAAAAGCCTTTAAAAATAGGGTTTTTTGTAATATATTCCGTCATCTTTGAGCCATATTTTGAGGTCTTTGTCGACGTCGGTGCGGATAACTTTTAATTCTAATTCTTGTAACCTATCTAAAACTTCTGGTGAGGGCAGATTGTATTTATTATCTTTTCCAACCGAAATAATAGCCAGATCGGGATTAACTTGTTCGATAAATCCGGGGCTACTGGCAGTTTTAGAGCCATGATGCCCTAGCTTTAATATCTTAGCTTGAAGATCGGGATAATTAGCCATCAATTCTTTTTCGACTGGTGTTTCAGCGTCACCCATTAATAGTATTTTTTCTGTTGCGCAACTTAGTTCGGAAACGATTGAGCTGTTATTAATATTCTTGAAATCCTGTTCGGAGATATTGGAGAAGGGAAATAGGATATTGAGTTGACAGCCATCATCTAGATTTAAATAATCTCCAGCTTTAGCCAGGAATATTGTCGAAGCTTTTTGTTGAGCTATTTCTTGAAAATAATGATAGTCGTTATTTTGGTAATTAACCCCGGTATAAATGACAGTATTGACCAAATAGCGATCTAAAATGGCGTTTAAGCCAATTAGATGATCGGCGTGAGGATGAGTGAGAATTATGACATCAATCTTTCTGTCAGTGTAGGGTAAGATTCGACCTAGTTTTTCTAAAATAGAATTGTCGGGACCACCATCAATTAGAATGTTTTTTCCAGTACTGGTTCTAATTAAAACAGCATCACCCTGGCCAACATCTAAAAAATATACCTCCAGCCCAGTATGAGATGGATTGGTGCTGTATTTTAGGGCGAGAGCCGGGAGGGTTAATATTACAATAATTAAGATGATTCTTTTGATTTTCATGATGTTAGTTTAACAATAATTGGCTTAAATATTGATAAAATAGGGGTAAAATTAAAGTAAATTAATGACCTACTCCCCGCACTCAAAAAGGCCATCATAAATGATGGTCTTTTTTCATACGGGGTTTCTTGTTATCGTCATCAAAACCCGAGCGTGCTAACTTGTGGCATATCCTTCTGTCCTTGCCAGGCAATGTATTTTTTGATCTGGTCTTCATTCAGCCCAATAGTTGATGAAAAATATCCAACGCTCCAGATGCCGCCATCAAGATACATTGTTTTAATAAATTTAAACTTCTTTTTGAGATGAGCGCTGGACATCGATTTCAATTGTTGAACGGCGGCCGCCACT
>JBAYNC010000014.1:0-14055 GCA_041679025.1 Patescibacteria group bacterium | reverse complement strand
ACTATTATCACCGCACCAATATCAGAAAAGAATTCGGCGGTAATATTCATTATCATTTGCTGTCTAATTTGCCATTTATCGAAAATGAAAAGTTAGAGAAAATTTGGGGTTATGGATTCATCAAAATCAATAATATCCGACAGGTGTCTGCTGTCGGTCCGTATGTCGCCAAATACATCGGCAAAGAATTATTTGACGGTCGCTTAAATGGAAAGAAAAAATTATTTTATTCGAGGACTCTTAATCGCTCTAAAATCGTCATTACTTATTCAAGAATAAAAGAATATCTCAACAACTTAAAATCACCTCTCAAGCTTTTGCATGAGACAACTTACAAGTCCGAATACCTCGGCAGAGCTCGCTATCGGCTCTATAAACAAGGATAGCAATGTCATCTTTGAAAATTCCTTTAGGTAAACATAAGCTTGCCAAAAATAAATGATAAGTTTAAGTTCTCTGAAAAAGTTATTAGGCGAGCATGCCAATAACTACGGCGAAACAGAGTTAGAAAAAATTCGCCATGACGCTTATGAATTTGCGAATCTCGCCTTTGAAGTTTATAAGCAAGACCCAAAAATACTAGATAACTATTAAAATGAATAAAAAGCCAATAAAATTAAAATAATATTGTAAAAATTAAAATATATGATAATATCCATAATGGACACAATCGAATTAAAGCACAGCGACCATTTTGAATCATAATGACGGCGAGTTTGTCGTTTTGATATAAAGAGAGCGGTAGCTGTTTCAGTTGTGCTTTGCATGATTGTGTCCGACAGTTTACCGCTCTCTTTTTATTATTAACCATTAAAATTATGCCAAATCAAAAAGGTATTATTTATTACCGAGTATCAACCGAAGATCAGGCTCAAAGCGGAGTCAGCTTGGAGCAACAAAAAAATGCCTGTTTAGAATATGCTCAAAAACATAATATTGAAATTTTAGAAATGTTTCACGACGACGGAGTATCGGCTAAAACTATTGAGCGGGCAGGCCTAAAAGAATTATTAAAATATTGTGCGAAAAATTCTAAGAAAATTGATTGCGTTATTGTTTATAAAATTGACCGACTATCCCGAAATGTAAATGACTATACTGGAATTTTGGCGTCGCTCTATAAACTTAAAATTAAGTTTATATCGACGACCGAGACTGTCGACGAAACCCCAAGCGGTAAATTAGTCGGGACAATTGTGGCCTCGGTCGCTCAATTTGATAATGATGTCAGGAGCGAAAGAATTGCCTCTTGTATGCACGAAAGGATTAAACAAGGAGTTTGGTGCTTCAAAGCCCCATTTGGCTATTTAAATGCTCGAGACGGGCAAAATAGAGCTATTATAATGCTTGATAAAGAGCGAATGCCCTTAGTCAAAATGGCTTTTAAGAAATTTGCGACTGGCCTATATCAAGTTAAAGAAATTGGACAGATGTTAGAGGACAAAGGTTTTCGGACTCATAGGAATAAAAAACTAAGCTTGCAAACGCTCCACGGCATGCTCCGAGATAAATTTTATATTGGGATTATGACGGTTAAGGGGCAGGAATATCAAGGCACGCATGAGCAGTTTATTGATGAGGATATTTTTTGGCAATGTCAGAAGTTATTTAGAAATATGAATATTGGCGACAATGTTTCTTTAGGGCGAGTTAATGAAAATTTTCCTTTAAGGCATTTTGTCGTTTGCCCTCATTGTGGTCGGCCTTTAACCGCTTGTTTTTCGTTGGGCCATATGGGCGTTAAATATCCGTATTATAAATGTTATAACCGTCAGTGTGATAAATTAAAATCAATTCCTAAAGATAAGGTTGAAAGTGAATTTAGACTTGGCTTAGAAAATATCACTCCTAGACCCATTGAGGCTCGAGCTATTAAAAAAGCGATTATTGATGTTTGGGAAGAAAAGCGAGATGAATTAAAAAATGATTCGGGGTTGTTTAAAAACCAGTTAGAAAAATTGAGGACTGAAAAGGACAAATTAATTGATATGAAGAAAAAGGAATTATTAGACGATGAGGATTTTAAGGCGGAAATGGATAAAGTAAAAATTCAAATTGCGGATAAACAAGCGAGAGTTGTTAATTGTAAAGACAATAATTTCGATGTCAAAAAGAATGTTGATAAAGTCTTTAACTTTATTTGTGATATGCCGAATTTCTACGAAAAGGCTGAATATCCGATAAAAATTAAGCTTCAAGGTTCGATTTTTTTAGAAAAGCCTGCTTTTAATTTTTATAGATTTCAAACCCCGAAAATTTCGCCAATATTACAACTAAAAAGAGACTTGGTTAATACCAAATCTCTTAATGTGGACCCTATCGGATTCGAACCGATGACCCTCTGCTTGCAAAGCAGATGCTCTAGCCAGCTGAGCTAAGGGCCCGTAACGATAGTCATATAATAACTAACGTCTCTGAGAAAGTCAATAACTATTGTTGCTGACGAGCTCGTGTTAATGGAGAGACTAACCAATTCATAAAACCACCGATTAATCCAGTAATCATTAATAACCCAATAAATATAGCCAAGAGTCCTAGTAGCTTATAACCTAAGCGACTACCACCCTCTGAACCTAGATTTTTTTCAAACCAAGCGACTCGACCAAAGTTTTCCAATATCCATTCGGTTTTAATAATAATTAATGTTCCGACAACGATTATAATTAGGCCCAGAAAAAAATTCATAATTTTTTTTATTTAATATAATTAAGTGGGTTTAATAATCTGCCATTGATAATAACCTCAAAGTGAATATGTGGTCCGGTTGATCTTCCGGTTGATCCCATGGCAGCTACAGCCTCTCCCTTGCTAACTTTGTCTCCAGCCTTAACATAAAGTTTAGAAGCATGGGCATAACGAGTTTTGATTCCACCACCATGGTTAATGAGGACCATATAGCCGTAACCACCGCTATTCCAACCAGCCTTCTCGACAACTCCAGCATCAGCGGCATAAAGTGGGGTGCCAACTTTATTAGCGATATCTAAACCGGTATGACGCCAAGAATAATATTGCGTAATGCGATAGCCGACGGTTGGCCATTGCATCTTATTTCCGGCTGGTTTAGCCGAGTTTGGCTTAACTAAATTTTTGACAATTGATGGCAAGTAACTAGAGCTAGATTTTGGTTTAGCGGCAATTACGCTTGATATCTTTTTGCCATCAGGGACAATAATCATTTGCCCAATTTGCAATTGGCTATTACTTTCTAAACTATTAGCTAAAATTATTTTATCTTTAGAAACATCATACTTGTCAGCAATCTTCTGAAGTGATTCTCCTGAGGCAACCTTATGAATGACGCCGGAGGTTGGCAGAATACTTAACTTGTCTCCTTGACGGATAAAGCTGTAGGCAGTGAGATTGTTAGCCCATAAAATAGTGTTAACACTAATACCAAATTCACGCGCAATGGTACTGACGGTATCTCCAGCTTTGACTGTATATTCTGTAATACTATTTCTCTCAACTTGGCCACCTTCAGTAGCAATGGCGCTAGGTTTGATAATTGCTTCTCCTCCTTGAGTTAGACAACTTGTTCGACTACTGTCATCAACTGGGACAGTATTAGTGGTAATTTTTCTTTCTGGTTTAATGGCATCGCTGGAAACATATTGCGCTCGAGTAGTGGTACAAGTTGCTTCTGATCCAGCGCTTTCAGTAATTAATTCTTCGGGGGCTAAGGTGTTGAATTCATTTTGAGCTAGATTAGAAGCTGTGGCCTTATACATCTTGTCAGTTTGATCACCAAAATTTTGTTGGTTAGTTAGATTAGAAATGATTATTGAAAAAGAGATGCCGGCAATAATTATTGGGGTCAAAAATCTTTTAACTAAAAAAAATTTAGAGTTATTTTTTAGATTAACTTCCCTGATTCTCTTTAGAAGCAGAATATAATACCCATATATCTTTACCAGTGGTTTATAGAGGATTGATTTGGAGATAAATATTAGAGGTTTAAAGATGACAAAAACAAAAAAAGCACTGATTGCTTTTTTGATAAAAATCAGAGACTTTAATAACGGAATCAAGACTTCAATTAATATAGTTTTAGCTCTTTGTTTTTGTCTCATGAATAGTCTGGTATGACTAATATGGTATCATTTTTAAGGGTTGGTAGTCAATTTTCATTAGAAATGATATATTTGTAAAGTGGGCGGGCGAGATTATTAGTAGATTTATTGAGTAGTATTATTTTAATTATAAAAAGATGAAAAAAACTATTTTAATTATAATGGACGGCTGGGGTGAGGGTGATAAGTCTAGATCGAATGTTATGGCTAATGCCAACCTCCCGTTTATAAATAGCCTATATAAAAACTATCCTCATTCACGACTGTTGGCCTGCGGTGAGGATGTTGGATTGCCGGAGGGGCAGATGGGAAACTCGGAAGTCGGACATTTAAATTTGGGTTCCGGCAGAATTATTTATCAAGACTTAGTTAGAATAAATTTGGCTTGCCAAGATAACTCCATCGCTGATAATCCGGTTCTCGCCGAAGCTTTTAGTTATGCCAAGAAAAACAATAAATCAGTTCATCTTTTAGGACTTGTTTCTGATGGTGGTGTTCACTCTGAAACAAGGCACTTAGTTAAGCTTTGTGAGGTAGCTAAAAATTTTGGTTTAGAAAAAGTTTTTATTCATGTTTGTACTGATGGCCGAGACACTGATCCCGAGAGTGGTTTGGGATATGTTACGGAATTAGAAAATAATTTATCAACTTTGACTGGAAAAATTGCGACGTTAATTGGCAGGTATTATACTATGGATCGCGATAAGCGCTGGGAGAGAATAAAGCTTGGTTATGATTTAATGGTAAATGGCGTCGGCGAGAAAACCACTAGCATTCAGCAGGCAATTAAAAAATCGTATAATGAAGGAGTTACCGATGAGTTTATAAGGCCGATTGTGGTAACTGATGCAAGCGGAGAGCCTTTGGCCACCGTGAAAAAAGATGATGTTTTTATTTGTTTTAATTTTAGGACTGATCGCTTAAGAGAAATCACGACCACCTTGACTCAAAATAGCTTGCCAGAATTTGGAATGGCCACCATTCCACTCCATTACTTTACTATGACAGAATACGACAAATCATTTAAAGATGTTAAGGTTATTTTTCCGGGCCAAGATGTTATTAATACCTTGGGAGAGGTTTTGTCGAAGGCTGGAAAAAAACAAATAAGGATTGCGGAAACAGAGAAGTATCCCCACGTCACTTTTTTCTTTAATGGTGGTCGCGAGGAGCCATATCAAAATGAGACCAGAATTATGATTCATTCGCCGAAGGTAGCTACTTATGATTTGAAGCCAGATATGAGTGCCTTTGAAATTACAGATGCTATTATTCCTGAAATAAAAAAAGGCCAAGCTGATTTTATTTGCTTAAACTTTGCTAATTCAGATATGGTGGGGCATACTGGTGTTTATTTTGCAATTAAAGAGGCGGTTGAAACAGTCGATAAATGTGTTGGAGAAATCGTTAGAGATGCTATGGTGAGCGGGTATTCAATAATTATCACATCTGATCACGGAAATGCTGATTATGCTATTAATAGCGATGGTTCTCCCAATACGGCCCATTCGCTGAACCCAGTTCCTTGTTTTTTGATTGATGATGACTTTAAGTCAATTAAAGATGGTCGTCTTTGCGATATTGCTCCGACCATTCTTAAAATTATGGGAATCGATATTCCTCCAGAAATGACAGGCAAAGTTTTAATTTAGTTTATCAACAAAAAAATAGGGAAACCCTATTTTTTTTGTTGATCTTAATTAATTTCCTGGGACAATTACTTCAAAAGGTTTTTTACTCCCATAAGCTTTAGGCCCGTAGTCTTGGCAGAATTTTTCAATATTTTTTTGAAAGTAGGCTGGCTTAGATTCTTGGATTCGACCGATAATTGAATAGCCGAGGCAAAGCATTAATGCAAAATCGGTTATCTTGGGAGTTTTAATATCGAGATGATGTTTAGGGTCACCAAAATATTTATTTTGAATTCCGAGCCCAATTACTAATTCATTCTTGTCGCGATGAACAAATTTAGCGTGGCGAGAATGGCCCTCGGAATAAGCTCGGACTTGGAGATAAGGGCCAAATAACTCTCGCCCCTTGATGTTTAGCATGTCACAGATTTCGATAAATTGATCAGGTAGGATAAAGGAGTAATTGGAATAATTTTTAAAGTTGCGGGGTAGCTTTATCTGTTTTAAGAAGCTCAAAATCTTCTTAGGGCTTTCGTTGGTGGCCGATAGAATCATGCCTAAATAAGTAGAGGTGTTGTAGGTATAGGGTTCACTTAGTTTTCTATAGGCTAAGACTTGGTTAGCAATTTTACTAGCAGAAGAATCAGGCGAACAGGTCAGTAGAGTAGTTTTTAATTTATTTTTTTTAGCTAACTCCAACTCCCAAACAGAGTCTTTTTCACCAGAGGCTGAAATAATTAAAGCTTCTTTGATTACCTTTTTCTTGATAAGGGAATTATATTTTTTGATAATAGCTTTGAAATTACTTTCATCGGCGAAAATAGCCGGGCGGTCGGCGAAAAGAATCGTTCCGGTGTTGTAAGCATTACCGCTCCCAACCACTAAAGGAAATTCCATTTTTTGAAATTTGGACCGAGGCGGCCTATGTTCGTCGAAAAATCTAAGAGCATTATAAACAGCTTGATTGAGGTTGATTAATTTCATATTAATTGTTAAATTAATGTTTCTCTTTTAATTATAATTTAGATTGATTTTTTTAGCAATTTGTTATAATATTAAAGGGCTTTTATATATTCATTAATTACCTAAATTATATGTCCGGACACTCTAAGTGGGCTACTACCCATCGCCAAAAGGAAATAGTTGACGCCAAACGTGGTGCTATTTTTACAAAATTTGCCAATGTTATTGCTATCGCCGCCAAACAAGGGGGTGATCCTAGCGCTAACCCATCTTTGCGAGCAGCTATTGAGAAGGCCCGATCAGCTTCGATGCCTAAGGATAATATTGAGAGAGCCATTAAGAAGGGTACAGGTGAATTAGGCGGAGAACAAATTGAGGAGTTATATTATGAGGCTATTGGCCCCGGCAATTCTCAATTTGTAATTAAATGTGTAACTGATAACAAGAATCGGAGCGCTGGCAATGTGCGTCATATTTTTACCAAAAATGGTGGCGTTTTTGGCAATGTTTTGTGGAATTTTGAACAAAAAGGTGTAATTATGATTGAAAATAGTGAGCTTGATGCCAAAAAAATTAATTTTGATGATTTGGAGTTGGAGCTGATTGATGCTGGGATTGATGATTTGTTAAAAGAAACAGAAGGGCTGACTATTTATACTAAAATTGATAAGCTTCAGGCTATTAATTCCTTTTTAGAGTCTAAGGGTCTAAAGGTGGCTTCAGCCGAAATTGAATATGTTGCTAAAGAGAAGCAGGAGTTAAAAGACAATGAGAAGGCTATAGCCGAAAGAATAATGGAAGCCTTGGAAGACAATGAAGATGTTAGCGATTATTATACTAATATCATATGATCATCTTAGGTGTTGATCCGGGGATTGCTGATACTGGCTGGGGACTGATTGAGAAAGACTCTAAAGGGCACGTTTTTCATATTGCTCATGGATCTATTAAAACGCCAAAAACTGATAGTCTTTCCGACCGATTAATTTCTCTCTACTCACAGCTTAACGCTATTATTGATAAGTATCAGCCAGGAGTTGCTGCTATTGAAGAACTTTTTTTTAGTAAAAATGTTAAAACCGCTTTGACTGTTGGACAGGCCCGTGGCGTTATTCTATTGTCTCTAAAAATGAAAGATATTTCTGTTTTTGAGTTCAAGCCATCCCAGGTTAAACAGGCAGTGGCTGCCTATGGCCAGGCTGGTAAATTACAAGTTCAAAAAATGGTTAAGCTGCTTTTAAACTTAAAAGACATACCTAGGCCCGACGATGCTGCTGATGCTTTGGCGTTAGCTATTTGTCTTAGCGCAATTAAAAACTATGGCTAATAAAATTAAAATTGTTCATATCGCTTCCGAGGTGGCTCCTTTTTCTAAAACAGGAGGTCTTGGTGATGTTAGTCGCTCTTTACCTAAGGCGCAAAACCGTCTTGGCCATGAGGTTATGATTATTACTCCTTTTTATGAAAAGGCAATTGATGTTTCCCGTTATGATCTGAAGCCAGTTTTTCAAAATGTAAAAATTTACTTAAATTCCGTTGATCATGTTGAGGTTACTTATTGGAAAGGATATTTGATGGAGAATTTACCGGTTTATTTTATTGAAAATAAAAAATATTTTTCCCGCAAGAAAAAACTTTATGGTTCTTCGCATGAGAATGTTCGTTTTTTAATTTTTGATGTTGCCGCTTTAAAGCTATTGTCTCTTTTGAAATTTAAAGCTGATATTGTTCATTGCCATGATTGGCAAACAGGACTAATACCTTTTTATCTGAAGAATGATTTTCGTTATTCTAAGACTTTAAAAAAAGCTAAGACTATTTTTACCATTCACAATTTAGTTTTTCAATTAGGTCATAATTGGTGGGAAGTTCCTTTGGCTGATCGTGATTATGGTCGCCGACGCATTCCGCATTTAAATGATCCGATGATTGAAAATATTAATTTTGCTAAGCGAGCTATTTTGTCAGCTGATATTATTAATACTGTTAGTGAACAATATCGGGATGAGATTATGACTAAACGTTTTGGTCAAGATTTACAACGGATATTAAAAAATCGCTCCGACCATTTATTTGGGATTATCAACGGCATTGATTATAATGCCTATAATCCGGAAAATGATCCCTCTTTATTTCGTAATTATAATTCGGAAAAAATTAGTGGAAAGACAGACAACAAAAAAGTTTTGCAAAAGAAATTTGGCCTTCCGGTTGATCCTAAAATACCTTTACTTTGTGCCACTTCACGAGTTACCTTTCAAAAAGGATTTGATCAGATTATTCGTCTTCTGCCTCAGTTTTTAAGGTTAGATGCTCAATTTGTTATTATCGGTTCGGGTGATAAACGTTATGTTAAAGAGCTTTTGAAAATTGCGCGAAAATATCCTAAAAAAATAGTTGTAATTCCATCACACGAAGAGAATCAAAAATATGAAACCCTGGTTTATGCCGGTTCAGATTTTTTTCTCTTACCATCGGTTCATGAGCCTTGTGGTATTAATCAGCTTATTGCAATGCGCTATGGCTGTATTCCAATAGTGCGCGAAGTCGGCGGTTTATATGACACAGTTAGTAATTATAATCCTAGTACCGGATCAGGTAGCGGCTTTACTTTTAAGGGGGAGGATGATTTTTCTTTTTACTCGGCTGTTATCAGAGGAATAGAAAATTATCGTCATCTTGATTCCTGGAAAAAGATAATTGAAAAAACAATGCAGGAGTCTAATAGTTGGGAAATTCCAGCTAAGAAATATATTAAGCTATATCGTAAGGCCATGAAAATAAAAACCAAAAAATAATTATGAATAATAGGCCAAATAATTTGTGGATTAATTTTCTTCACTTATATCAACCGGCTAACACCGATGCTTATCATATCCAGGAAGCGGTTGATAAGAGTTATGCTCGTTTAGTTCGAGCGCTAGAAGAACATCCTGAGATTAAATTTACCTTTAACATTAGTGGTTGTCTTTTGTCGCGGCTAGAGGAACTAGGACATTTAGATCTGATTTCCCGTTTTAAAAAGTTAATTGATAAAAAACAATTAGAGATTACTGGAACTGCCGCCTATCACGCTCTCTTACCTCTGGTTAGTGAGGCTGAGGTTATTCGTCAAGTTAAAGAAAATGAAGTTATTTTAAAAAAATATTTTGGCAAAAATTTTAAGCCCAATGGCTTTTTCTTGCCCGAAATGGCTTATAGCCCGAAGGTAGCAAAGATAGTCAAGAAGTTGGGTTATAAGTGGTTAATAGTGGATGAGATCTTGTTTTCTAGCAAACTTAATAAAGTTGATTTCTCCAATATTTATTTGGATGAAAATAGTGGGTTAAAAATTGTTTTCCGTAGTCGTCGTTTTAGCAATGCTTATGTGCCGGATAATCTAATTGACTTTTTCGCTACTTCCAAAACGATTATTACTGCGACCGATGGCGAGCTATATGGTTTGCGCCATGAAGATCCGACTGGAAAATTAGAAGAGGTTTCGAGGGCTGATGGTTTTTCAACTCAATTGGTCAGTGAGTTTATTGCTAGTAGAAAAAAAGTTGTTAAGGTTAAACTTTTAAGCGGTAATTGGGAGTCAACACCGCTTGAGCTTAAAAATAAAGAACCATATTCTTTATGGCAGAAAAAAGGAAACCAAATTCAGAAAGCCCTCTGGGATTTTGCTACTTTGGCTCAAGATATCAATAGCCGCAACCCTCGCGATCATAATTATTATTGGTCTCGTTGGCATTTAGTTAGGGGGCTGGCTAGTTGTACTTTTTGGTGGGCCAGTGATCGTGATTTTTCTCAAAATTTTGGTCCTCGGGCTTGGAGTCCAGATGAAATTGAACGGGGCATTAATGAACTTATCAGATCAATTCGTTCTCTTCATGAAAGCACTACTCACTCAACCAAGATTAAGGCTGAAAAAATATATCTTCATATTCAACGTTTAATTTGGGAAAAACATTGGCGCTATTACTCGCAAAGATAAAAACATTTATGAATAAAATTGAACAATTATTTGACGCGGAGTACGTCCGCCGATTGCTCTCTCGAAAGATTTTATCCCTTTATCCTTATTATCAGAGGATTGAAAAGGTAAAAATAATTCCTCACAAGAAACATGTTTGGGAGGCTACTTATCATGTTGTGGTTGAGTTTTTGGTTTATTTTGTGACAACGGAGAAGGCTGTTCATAAGCTTTCTATTTTTTGTTCGGCTCATAGCAATGAAAACCGAAAAAATGTTTATGACTCTTTAGAATTTCTTTGGAATAGTGGTTTCGCTGATGAGCATTTCTCAATCCCACGGCCATTGTTTTACTCCTCTTACTTTAATGGAACTTTTTATCGAGGAGTGGCTGGCTATAATTTAAATTATTATATCAGTACCAAGAACCATGCTGAGATTGAAAAAATTGTTCCTCAGGCTGCTAAGTGGTTTGCCAAATTGCATAATTTAAAAGGCGTTGAGAGATTTGATTACAATACTGAGAATGGTCGCATCAGAACAGTTATCCCAGGGGTTGATAATATTTTTCATGAAATTAAAAGAAAATATCCCCACTACTTAAATTTTTATGAACGGGCTTATAATATCTTTATCAGTCAGGAGGAGAAGTTTTTAAATGGCACAGACGCCAGGTGGCTGATTCATGGCGATGCTCATCCAGAAAATATTATTAAGATGAATGATATTAAAACGGCCGTGATTGATTTCACCGACATGTCGCTAGCTGATTTTACTCGTGATCTCGGTTGTTTTTTGCAACAATTTGAGTATATGGGGGTTCAAAAAAAGAAGTTGGACCCAGATTATGTTGCCCAGATTAAAAAATTATTTCTAGATAATTATTTTGCTAACTCCTCGGTGAAGTTAGACGCGTCGGTTCAAGTCAGAATCGATAATTATTACAATTGGACTATGATGCGGACCATCACCTATCTTTTGACGGCCGGAGTTATTAATCGTGATGAGGCCAAGATGGGAAAGATTAATGATTTAATTAATCTGTTAAAAAATAATTTAGGGATTTAAAATGTTAAAGAAAAAAAAGATCATTGCTCATATTCATGTTTGGGACGAGACTAATAAAGGAGATTTAGCGATCGTTATGTCAACTCAAGCATTACTTCGAAAAAAATTTTCTGGTTGTCGTATTATTGATTTTCCAATTGAATTTTTGAAAGAATATGACAGCAAAAAGATTACTCTTTTAAACTCGGCTGATTTGGTCGTTATTGGTGGTGGCGGAATTCTATATCGATATTTTTTACCTTTTAGTCAAAAGGTGATTGAGGCTATTAAAAAGCCAATTATTATTTTTGGTGTGGGGTATATTCGTGAAGTGGGGTCTCGCGCCTTGAAAGATTTTGAAGTCAAAAGTATTGTTAGTTTGATGGCTAAGTCAAAGTTAATTGGCGTTCGGGATTATTATACTAAACAATTTTTGTTGAAGAATGGCGTTAACTCTAAAAAAATAAATTTAATTGGTGACCCAGCTGTTTTGTTGGAAGAGAAGCAAGTAGATTTAAAATTGGGAGAAGAATTAAAGATTGGTTTAAATTTAAATTATTCCGGTTGGTTGGGTTTTGGTTTGTGGCACGATGATATTTTAGGGGCTTATCGCCAAGTAGCTGATTATTTTATTAAAAAATATAATGCCTCAATTTATTATCTCAAACATCATCCAGGCGAAGAAGCAATTTGGCCGCAATTAAATATTCCTGGAATGAAGGTTATTGATTATAGTCCTAATGAACAAAAGTATTTTTATGGTGAGCTCGATTTGGTGATTGGAATGATGCTTCATGTTAGTGTGATGTCGTTTGGAGTTTTAACCCCAGAGATCAATGTAGCCTATGATTTACGTAATAAAAATTTTGCTAAGTTTATCGGTTGTCCGGAGCTGGTAATTAATCTGGTTGATTTGAAAAAAGGAGTTCTATTAAAACGAGCCAAGGAAGTTGTGTTGAATAAAATTAAATATCAAAAGAAGTTTGCTGTTAAGGTTAGAGGAATTAGAAATAGGCAGAATTTGTTTCTGGATCAGATGGAAAATTTTTTTAATTCTATTATTTTTATTGCTATAATACTAATATCAATAAAATCTATTTAAATTATATAATAAATCTCTATGTTCAAGTCTAAAAGAGCCTTCACTCTAATCGAACTCTTGGTTGTGATCGCTATTATTGGTGTTCTAGCGACAGTCTCAATTATTGCTCTCTCTAATGCTAGATCTAAATCAAGAGATGCTAAGAGAGTCGGTAATATGAAACAAGTTCAAACTGCTTTAGAGTTATTCTTTAACGACAATGGTCGTTATCCAACTGAAGAGGAATGGGCTTTAGGCTCTCTATTTTCAACTACCTCTTCAGCTACCACTACTTATCTCCAAGTTATTCCAACTTCTCCCATTCCAGCCGATGGTAACTGTAGCGAGAACGAAAATACTTCAGTTTATACTCAGACTGAGAGTGGCGCTTCATATTCTGTCGCTTTTTGTATTGGCAACACTACTGGCGCTATCGCTCCTGGAAACAAAACTCTAACCCCAGCTGGAATTATCGCTGTTGGTGGCGGGGAAGAAACCCCTCCGGCTGAGTTTGCTTGTGGCGAGGATGTTTTAACTGACACTCGAGACTCTCAAACGTATACTACTATTTTAATCGGGACCCAATGTTGGATGGCGGAGAATTTGAACTACGGTGATATGATATTATCAAGTGCTAGTCAGACAGATAATAGTGCTCCCGAGAAACATTGCTATAATAATAACGCCGCCAACTGCGCTACCTATGGAGGTCTGTATCAATGGAATGAAGCTATGCAATATGTTGTGACCGAAGGATCCCAAGGTCTTTGTCCTACTGGTTGGCATGTTCCTTCTAGCGATGATTTTTATACTTTATTATTATCCTTGGGTAATCCTTGTGATATAGATGCTAATGATCTTTCTGGTTGCCCTCAGGGCGGCACATTAAAAGAGGCAGGGACCTCTCACTGGACTAGCCCTAATACTGGTGCTACTAATTCTTCTGGTTTTACAGTCTTGCCGGCTGGCATTACTAGTTCGGGTGATTCCTATCTCCTTGGAGATTATGAGATATTAATCACATCTACATCAGATAGTGGTCAACATAAGACTTTTTCATTAATTTATAATACTTCGCTTATTCAGCGTAATGAGACCGGCGATACTGGCGGTTTTTCTGTCCGCTGTCTTCAAAATCAACCTTAGATAAAATATTGTTGTGCTGATGATTGTAAAAACTTATTTTGTTAACATTGCAGCAAAGGGGTTTACACTTTTGAAGACTAAAATATAATAAATCTATAATTATTTATTATATTTTGGCCAATATGAATCAATTTGACCCCCGCTATATGCAATTACTAGT
>JBAYNC010000013.1:0-14783 GCA_041679025.1 Patescibacteria group bacterium | reverse complement strand
CATTTGTGCCGGTGGCAAGTCTTATCCCATGACCGGTTCAACTGGTGATGCCTATAAATGGCTTAAACAATTGGGCCATCAAATTACTCCTTTAAAACCAGCTCTAACCCCAATTATTATCCGGGACAAGTTTATCAAAGATCTAGAGGGTTTGAGTTTGAGGGAGGCAGAGCTTAGTTGCTACCAGGGCGGCAAGAAGCTTTATTCCGCTTCTGGTTCTATCATGTTCACCTCTAATGGGTTAAGTGGGCCAGCTATTTTAAACTTAAGTAATAGTATCGGTCAATTGGATTTAAAGGATTTAGAGTTTAAAATTGATTTTTTCCCTAATTTGGAATGGTCTCAGCTTGATAAACAATTGCAATCCGACTTTAGTTCCAGTAATAGAGTCTTTAAGAATGCTTTAAGCCAACTGGTTCCGCCGAAATTAGTTGAGACTCTAATTAGATTGTCAAAAATTGATTCCCAGAAGAAGCTCAATCTGATTAGCCGGGAAGAGCGAAAAACATTATTACATCTTCTAAAAGAATTTAAATTAACCGTTCTTGGTTTAGCTGGATATGATCGAGCCATGTTAACTTCGGGTGGAGTTAGCTTGCAGGAGGTTGATTCGAGAAAAATGAACTCTAAAATAGTAGAAAATTTATATTTAGCCGGTGAAATTTTGGATTTAAGTGGCCCAACCGGGGGTTATAATCTGCAACTTTGTTGGACGAGCGGATATTTGGCAGGGGAGAATGCTGTGAGTTAATTTTTTTTATTGATAATTGGTTAGATATCAAAAAAGGCCCATTTTAATGGGTTTTTTTGTTATTTCTTGGTTGCCATTGACTATCCATTGACATTTATATTATTTTATGTTAAGATAGAGAATCACGAGTCCCCAGTAATTATACTTCGGACTTTTTAATTTGATAAATATCTAACTATGAATTTACATTTAATAAAGAAAGTTTGTTTGATTTCAGCCTCGTTCGTCTGGAGTCTAAGCCCTTACATGGCTTTGGCGGCTGATAATGGCAATCAAGATGACGTTCCTATTCCTATTGTCGCTCCGGCGGCTTTAGTAGTTGAAGCCCCAGCTGAACCAACTTATACAGTTGTTTCAACTAGTCTTAGAGCTATTACTGCCTATACTTCTGAGGTTGGTCAATGTGATGAATCTCCTTGTATTACAGCTAATGGTTTCAATGTTTGTAAAAATGGGAAGGAAGATGTTATTGCGGCTAACTTTTTGAAGTTTGGAACTAAGGTCAGAATTCCGGAGCTTTTCGGTGATCGGATCTTTATCGTCCAAGATCGAATGAATCGTCGTTTTCCTAACAAAGTTGATGTTTGGATGAAGGATAAGTCTGATGCTATTCATTTCGGTATCAAGACAGCTCGAATTGAAGTTGTAGTTGAAAATAAGTAAATTATTTTAATAAGTCTAAAAAAGAAGCCCATTTGTTGGGCTTCTTTTTTGATGTTCAAACACTGAAATATTTGCTATAATTGTATTAATTATTATTCATTTTAAAAAATATGATTAAAGAAACTAATAGTTCAAAAATTAGAGGTCTAGCTCTTAAAATCACCTTTATTTTAGTGGCCCTGGCTTTTCTAGGTTTGGTTTTGATTATTAATATTCAGGTTAGAAAAAGTGTTTCGTTTGTTGACCAGTCCATAGTTTCTCCGGTGTCTGAGAGGTCGGTGCCAGTAGTTAGCTTGGCTAATCCAGCCTCGACCAATTGTGTAACCCAGGGAGGAACTTCCAAAATTGAAACCAAGGCTGATGGTTCTCAATTTGGTATTTGTTATTTTGAAGATAACCGTCAATGTGAAGAATGGGCTTTGTTTCGGGGAAATTGTCCAATTGGAGGGTTGAAGGTTACGGGCTATATAACTCCGGCAGCTGTTTTCTGTGCTATTAGTGGAGGGAAATATCAAGTCACTAATCAAAATGCTGTCTCTGAGAGAGAAGAAGGCGTTTGCACTCTTCCGGGTGGAGAAAAATGCGATGTCTGGAAATTCTATGATGGCTCTTGTCCCCAGGATTAATTATACTATATGAAGAAATTTTTTATTTATTCTCTTAGTCTTCTTAGTTTAGTTTTGATTTTCTGGTTTTGGATTAAAAATTCTGGTGCTTTATTATTTAGTGATCAAACTGATTTGTTTATCGCTTTGGGCCGTTTAACCGGTCTTCTGGCTGCTTATTTTGTCCTGTGGCAATTACTTCTAATTGGTCGCCAACCCTGGCTAGAAAGGTCTTTTGGCCTTGATCGGTTGGCTCATTGGCATCATTTAAATGGTCTCCTTAGCTGGTTGTTTATTATTTTACATCCGATATTATTAAGTGTCGGTTATGGTCTGGCTTCTCACAAAAGTGCTTGGAGCCAGTTTATTAGTTTTCTTTTTGATTGGGATGATATTATGCCGGCCTTTTGGGCGACGGTTGTTTTTGTGGCGGTAATCGCTTTGTCGGTAGCAGCTATCAAAAAATATTTTAAGTATGAGGCTTGGTATTTTATTCATCTGGCTACTTATCTAGCCATCATTTGGGCTTTTAGCCATCAATTAGAGATTGGTTATGATTTGCAAGACAAGCTATTTGCTATTTATTGGTCCTTACTTTATTTTGGTATTGTTGCTAGTCTAGTTTATTATCGTCTCCTTCAGCCCTTATCTAATTTCTATCGTTTTCGCTTTTTTGTTTCTAAAGTGGTGCAAGAGAACAAGAACAATGTCTCAATTTACGTTTCAGGAAGAAATATTAGTAAATTATCTTTCTCCGCTGGACAATTTTTTCTGGTTCGGTTTTTAAATAAATTCTATTATCAATCTCATCCTTTTTCTGTTTCTTCTATTCCGGGACAGAATTATCTGCGCTTTACCATCAAGGCTCTGGGTGATTTTACCTGTGATTTGATGAATAAGATTAGGGTGGGTGACCCAGTGTTCCTGGAGGGCCCATATGGCTTGTTTGTAGCTCGACAATCTAAATTACCTAAAGTGGCTTATTTAGCCGGAGGAATTGGCATAACTCCAATTAGAGCTTTAATTGAGGAATCTTTAGATAAAAAGGATAGTGTTTTGCTCTTGGCTAATAATAATTCTTCTGATATTGTCTTTGAGGAGGAACTAGCTGACTTAGCGCTGGAGAGCAATGGATTATTGCGTGTGGTACATATTCTGAGTCAGGAGGCTGATTCTTTTGCTGAATCAGGTCGAATGGACGAAGAAAAGATTAAACGCTTGATTCCGGATTATCAGGAGCGCGATTTCTATATTTGTGGACCAATGGGAATGAGAAAATCATTGGTCAAAATATTGAAGAGGTTGGGGGTGGCTAAACGAGCTATTCATTTTGAAAAGTTTTCTTGGCATTAATTATTTAGTATAAATTAATATTGATTGAAAGGAGGTTTAAAGTGAGTCAAAAGAATATTGATCTTTCACAAACTAGGGATTTAATTTTTTTCAAAGGATTGGAGCTAACAATGGGAATAACCACTGTTAATTTTAACGCCTCTGATTCATTGCCGGAAGATCATCTTTTGCTTCTTTTAGGCGGTGATTATGTTATTCGGTCCGAGCCAAGAAGGTTGGCTAAAATAGTGTTTCTGAAATCAGGTAATGCTCGTAATCATTATTCTGATGATTCTTTGGTTCATTTAGGATTAGATTGGCATGATTCTCCGGTGATAGTAACTCCCGGAGGTGATGAACCTATTGTTATCCTCTTTAATCAGAGATTGAAGCTGGTAGCCTTAATCAACGGTAGTTGGGAAAATATTATTCTGTATTTAGTCCGTTCCACTATTTCCGCTATTCGGAGTCGAATTAATGTTAATGTTAATGAGATTTCGGCTTGGATTTGGCCAGGGCTATGTCGCGATTGTTTTCTTCCGCCTAAAGATTTGTTTAATTATCTGAAGGCAGAGAACAAAAAGATTGATTTAAAGAATATTATCTCTCAACAATTGCTCGATTTGGGTATCAAAGAAGGGAATATCTATTCTACCAATCTCTGTTCTTCCCATAGTCGCTCTGATCAAGGTTATTTCTTTCATTCTCTGAGTCGAGATAGGCTGGTTGAGGAAAAGAATAATTTGCTGTTTGTGAAGCTAAAGAACAAAAAAGACTGATTTCAAGATCAGTCTTTTAAATTTAAGAGAATTCATTTGACAAAAATACTTTATTATAACATAATATCATTTAGTTCATTGAAAGTATTATTAAATCATATAGAATCATGAAAAAGATCGGATTAGCCTGTATTGCATTGTTTTTAATTATTGTTGCTAACGATATTTTTACTCCGACTGGGACCTTTATTGCGTTAATGATCGGGCTGGGGATTGGAATCCTTGGTTTTTGTATTATTGTCTCTTCTATTGCGTCCAAAATTTGGACCGCAAGATAAGTCGTGAAGTTAAAAGACTTAAAAAACCCTTTCAAAAAAAAGGGTTTTTAAATATAAAAAAAGCTATCTTGGTGATAGCTTTTTTAAATTGAAACGACTTAATCAGAGTTAATATTCGTGGATTGTAATCCTGATCAGATGCTCGTTGGTGATAACGCCCGCGACTAACTTGCCGTTTATTTTAGTCTTGAAGTAAGGTGTTGAGTTTCTGGTGAAATCCACCTTCCCTCCGAGACCTTCATAATATTTTTTGATAGCGTTATCTAATTCGTCTTCTCCTATTGGGCGGCTATCAGTTACCACAAAATCCTCTGAATATCTTCCTATTTGTTGATTCAGGAAAAAACTTATTTTTCCTAAGTTTTTCTGGGGAGGCAAACAATCTAACTCCCTCCTTAAGAATTCTTCTAATGGCCCAACTTTTTTAGGTGGCATTAGACTTACTAAATATTCTTCTATTCCTGGTAACTCTTCAGTGCCAACCATCATATTAATAATCATAGCTGCTCCGTGAATTGCCAAGAAATCCATTTTAAGATCTTCGCCAACCTCCTTAGGCTTGTGTTTTTCCATAAAACTCATACATTCGCTTGGACCAAAATCAAGTCTATTACTTCGCCTGATTTCAGCAAAGCCAATCATAGAGAGAAGCAGTTGTGCTATTGGTACTGTTAACTCGGGGTGTTGGTCGGCAAACTCTTTAATGCGATTACTAATAGAATTAAGGTTGGCGCTTAATGGTTTTTTTGTTTCTTCGTTCATGGTGGGGTTATTTTTTTTAAGGTTCAACAATTTGGTTTATAGGCTATATTATAATAATATTAATGTTCAGTCAATATCAAGCTTGACAAGATAAGGGTTATTGTTGTATCATCTTTTTATCATTAATCGTTTTTTAACAAAATCGGTTTGAGATCAATATTAATTGGATTTTTTCGGTTTCTCTGGTTGGGGACTCGAGATAATTCAATTAGTGTAATCTTAAAAAAACCGTTAAAAATGACAAAAAATAAAAAGAAAGAGAAAGAGAAAGTAACTCTAAGTCAGTTACAGACATGTTTAAAGTATTGGGACGAATTAAACGTCGCAGCTGACGTTAATAATCACGTTTTGTGGAAGATTTATCCCAGGTATAAACAGCTCCAAGATATTGAAAACGAGTTAACTCACAAGCCACATATTGGCTCTGAAATCACCCCCATCTTTACTCTTGGCCGGGCTATCAATAATTACAAATCATTCAGGGCATGTTTGGAGAGTGGTCAGGACTTTGATCCTATTAGTTTTTTACCTAGAGTCCCAAAGGCTTTTAGAGGTATTTTTTCTAATTCAATGGATTATGTCTCGGCTACCTACTCATATAGCAATTGTATGGGAAAATTTCTATTTCCTGTCTTCATTCATAAATGGTTGAATGGCAAAAAGGTCTGTAAGATCTCTAACCCGGAAAAAATTGAGTTGGTAGATCTTGATCAAGAAAATTATTTGTCATATCTGCCGTATGATAGCTTTATTCTCTCACTTAATACTCCTCTTAAAAGAGGTTTTCTGGATGATGATAATAAAACGACTTATTTTGGTTATTACAGTAATATTTTAGTTTTCCGGGAGGACGGGATGCTTAAGACACTATCTATTCCTAATGATGTCGAAAAGATGCCATTTACAGAAGATCAGCTTGAAGCCATTAAAGATGTGTATTCTTTATCTAAGAATGCCGACTTCAATAAGGTGATAAAGGCTCTTGATAGAATCCCGAGTACCAGTGAGCACTACAAAGATTGTATTTATGATTTTATGTATCTGAACATCAATCTTGCTAACGGTAAAACACCTTTTTGGCACGAGGATGCTACAATTGAAGAACTCAGCATTACAGAAGCATTAAAGAGCGTTGCCCTAGAAGAGGGAGATGATCCGGCTGACTTGCTTAAAAATCTTTCCCATAATTGGGGCTGGAATGTTTTGCCATTTCTTTTAAACGGAATTGGCAAAGTATTTGCCAATTATGTTCCGTCGGAAGAAATTACTTTACATGATGTTTCTGGCGTTCAAGAAGAGGAGTCGGGCTTGAATGAGAACAATAATGATTTTAGTCCAGTTGTTGAGCCTCCTTTTGAGGAAGAAGAAAAGCAAAGCTGGTTTGAGATTAATCCTGGCGCTGTTACTTTTATTATTGCTCCTAAAAGCAAAAAACAAGGACAGCAAGTAAAAATCAGAATGGGCAGGGAAATGCCACCTCATATTCGTCGTTGGCATCCTCGCAATTATCGCGATGAATTGGGGAATATAATCAAGACGGTGCGCGTGAAACAGGCAACAATCAGAAAGGATAAGATTAAGGCTGGTCAGTCTATCGTCGGAAGTGTGTCTGAATATCGTTAAAAGGTAAATATCAAGCTAAAAGGTCTAGAAAAATCTAGACCTTTTTTAATTTTTATCACTCCTAGTTTTTATGCTATAATAGAGGTCTATGGATCAAATTACTAATTTACCTTTAGCTACCTATTTTCGACCACAAAAGTTGGCCGATTTTGTGGGGCACACCAAAATATTAAATGAAGATGGATTTTTATACTCAGCTATTAAAAATGACCGGGTGCCATCTTTGATTTTCTGGGGTCCTCCGGGAACCGGAAAAACAACCCTGGCTTTGATTATTGCCAAAGAGACTCAGGCTGACTTTTTACAACTTTCAGCGGTTAATAGCGGGGTCAAAGACTTGCGCCAGATAGTAGAGCGAGCCGAGGGTAATTCTCGCATGAAGATTAAGACTATTCTATTTGTAGATGAAATTCATCGTTGGAATAAAGCGCAACAGGATGCCCTATTACCCGAAGTGGAAAATGGTCGCTTAATTCTAATCGGAGCAACAACTGAAAATCCTAGCTTTGCCTTAAACTCGGCGTTATTATCCCGAGCCAAAGTCGTTGTTCTAGACTCTTTATTACCGGAGAACTTGGCAGTGATTATCAAAAATGCCGCTAAGAAGTTAAAGGTTAAGCTTAAACCAGAAATTGTTTCTGTTATTTCTCGTTATGCTGATGGTGATGCTCGTTCAGCTTTAAATATCTTAGAGTCCGCGCTACATCAAAGCTCTAGTCCTGATCTTAAAATTATCAAAGAGATTATTAATAAGCCAAATCTATTATATGACAAGACTGGTGACCAACACTATAATCTAATTTCAGCCTTGCATAAGTCAATGCGAGGTGGTGATGCTAGTGCCTCGCTATATTGGTTAGCTCGAATGATGGAGGGCGGGGAGGATCCGCTTTATGTTGCCAGACGCCTACTTCGTTTTGCCAGTGAAGATGTGGGGCTAGCTAATAATAGCGCTCTAATGTTAGCCAACTCTGTTTTTGATGCTTGTCATAAATTAGGATTACCGGAATGCAAGGTTCATTTAGCGCAATTAGTTATTTATTTAGCTAAGTCTCCTAAGAGTGTCGTTGCTTATCACTCCTATGATGTGGCTAAATTTGAAGTGGAAAAAAGTGGCTCTCTGCCAGTACCGCTTCATTTACGTAATGCTCCGACCGGACTCATGAAAGACTTGGGCTATAGTAAGGGCTATAAATATACTCCGATGGAAGATAGTAGCTCTCAAGAATATCTACCGCCAGAACTAAAAGATACTCCTTTAGCTAAGTTAAAGTGGAAATAGAGCCAGATTGGACAATTTTTCAATATCGTTCTATACTTGGTTTATGTTTAATATCACCATCCTATCAATTGGCACGGTGAAAACTGGTTATTTTAAAGAAGCAGTGGCTGAATACCTCAAAAGATTAGGCCCCTATGTCAAAATTAGTTTAGTGGAGTTACCGGCAGAGTCGTTTACGGAAAGCCAGAAGACAGTTGCCAAAAAGAAAGAGGGAAAAAGAATTGAAGAGTACTTGTTAAGAAGGCCAGAAGCCCGAGTTTTTTTGTTGGATGAAAAGGGGGGGGGAGTTAACCTCAATTGAGATGGCTCAAAAATTAGATCAAATTAATGAGCCGATTATCTTTGTTGTCGGTGGTTCTTTGGGACTGGAAAATGACTTATTGAAACGTTATAACAAATTATCCTTATCTAAATTGACTTTTTTACATGAAATGACTAAGGTGGTGCTTTTGGAGCAAATTTATCGCTCCGTGGCTATTATCAAAGGCAAAAATTATCATTATTAATCTCCTATGGGTTTATTTAAATTACAATCAGATTTTGAGCCAGCCGGAGATCAACCTCAGGCTATTTCGAAGCTATTAGAAGGTTTGAAGCAGAATTATGACTATCAAACTCTTTTGGGCGTGACTGGTTCTGGAAAAACTTTTACCGTGGCTAATTTGATCACAAAAATTGAACAGCCCACTTTAGTGATTGCTCCAAACAAAGCTTTGGCCGCTCAATTATATCGAGAGTACAAGAATTTCTTTCCTGAGAACGATGTCCATTATTTTGTCTCCTATTATGATTATTATCAACCAGAAGCCTATCTGCCAATTACTGATACTTATATTGAAAAGGAAGCGATGATTAATCAGGAAATTGATCGCTTACGTCATGCAGCCACTTCTGCCTTGCTATCCCGACGCGATGTAATTATTGTGGCTTCAGTTTCTTGTATTTATAATCTAGGTGTTCCAAGCAATTATATTGAATCAGCTTTGCATTTGGAAATTGGTTCTTTGATGGTTCGATCGGATTTAATTTCTCAGCTTATAAAAATTCAGTTTGAGCGAACTACCGGACCGATTTCTCGCGGTCAATTTAGGGTCCGGGGTGACGTCTTTGAGATCAGACCAATGTCGGCAAACATTATCTATCGCTTGGAATTATTTGAGCAAAAGATTTCAGATATTAATATTATTGATAATGTTACTAAAAATATTTTAGAACATTTAAATGAAATCGTGATTTTTCCGCCAAAGCATTTTGTATCTACTAAACCACAAATTGAACAAGCAATTAGAAGCATCCAGGAAGAGCTGAAGGAAAGACTGGAATATTTTAATGCTAATAAGTTATATCTTGAGGCTGAACGCTTAGAGCGTCGGACTCGTTATGATATGGAGATGCTTCGTAGTATTGGTTATTGTCATGGAATTGAAAATTATTCTCGTCACCTGACTGGAAAATTAAGTGGTGAAGCCCCTGATTCATTGTTGGCGTATTTTCCTTGGAAAGATGGTAAACCTGATTTCTTGACGATTATTGATGAGAGCCATATTTCTGTGCCTCAGATTAGAGGAATGTATGCCGGTGATAGGTCGCGGAAGGAAACTTTAATTAAATATGGTTGGAGACTACCTTCAGCCCTGGACAATCGTCCTTTACGTTTTCCGGAATTTGCAGCACGGGTTGGCAGAGTGATTTTTACCACGGCTACTCCGGGTGATTTTGAGAAAAATAATTCTAAACAAATTGCCGAGCAGATTATTCGCCCGACCGGATTAATTGATCCGGAAATTGAAATTCGTCCAGTTTTTGATAAAGAAAAGAATTATAGTCAAATTAATGATATTATGGCTGAAATTGAAGTTTTAGCTAAAAAGGGTGAGCGAGTGATTGTTAATACTCTGACTAAAAAACAAGCCGAGGACCTTGATTCATTTTTGAGGGGGAAGGGTTTCGAGAGTAATTATTTACATTCCGATATTAAAACTTTTGAGCGAACTGAGATTTTGAAAGATTTTCGGTTAGGTAAATTTGATGTCTTAATTGGCGTTAATCTATTGCGTGAAGGATTAGATTTGCCCGAGGTGACATTGGTTGCTATTTTAGATGCTGATCGAGAAGGATTTTTACGCAGTGAAACATCGCTGATGCAAACCATGGGACGGGCAGCTAGAAATGTTAGTGGCAAAATTATTCTTTATGCTGACCGGGAAACTGATTCTATGAAGAAAGCGATAGCTGAAGTAACTAGAAGAAGGATAAAACAGGTAGCCTATAACCAGAAGTATGGGATTGTGCCTAAAACTATTATTAAAAAAATTGAAGATCTTTTGGATTTATCCGAAGATAAATAATTTTTGATTATATGTTAAATATTTATTTAGTGCGTCATGGTCAAGATCAAGATAATGCTCGGGCGATTTTAAATGGCCATCGGGATAATCCTTTAACTGCTTTGGGGCGGAAACAAGCCAAAGAATTATCCTTAACCCTAAAAAAGATGGGGGTTGATTTTATGGCATCTTATGTCTCACCCTTAAAAAGAGCCAGGGAAACGGCTGATATTATTACTACCACTTTGAAATTGAAAAAAGCGAAAATAATGCCAGATTTAATTGAAAGAGATTTTGGTATTATGTCAGGAAAGCCAATTGCTGATATTGTTTCTCTTTGTGCACCGCAAGTACTAAAAACAGAAGAAACTTATTATTTTTTAAATCCCTATGGAGCTGAAACTTTCCCGCAATTATTAAAGCGAGGGCGAAAAGTCTTATCAGAAATTAAAAAGAAACACAAAGACGGCAATATATTATTGGTAGCGCATGGTGATATTAGTAAGATGATTTTTTCGGCTTATTATCACTTAGATTGGGCGTCAGGATTAAAGATGATTCATTTTAGAAATAGTGATGCTTTATTATTATCTCCAAAAGCTAGTCCCAAGAAAGCTTATATCTCTAAAAAATTATGAATGAAAAAATAATCATTCGAGGAGCTCGAATGCACAATCTAAAAAATATCAGTTTGGAAATACCGCATGATAAATTGACGGTGATTACCGGAGTTTCCGGGTCGGGTAAATCGACCTTGGCTTTTGATACTATTTTTGCTGAAGGTCAAAGACAATACGTTGAATCTCTGTCGCCTTATATGCGCCAGTTTTTAGGACAGAAGAAGGCCGCTGAGGTTGATGAAATTATCGGTTTAGCTCCAGCAATTTCTATTGATCAAAAAGCCCTATCGCATAATCCGCGTTCAACAGTTGGCACCTTAACCGATATCTATGATTATTTGCGGGTTCTTTATGCTCGTTTAGGTGAGGTTTTTTGTCCGGTCTGTGGTATCAAGATTGAAAAATTATCTCTGGAAGAAATGATTGATATTATTATTTCTCGAGCTAAAGAGGCTAAGGCAGAATATGTAACCATTTTAAGTCCGGTAGTTCTAGATCGAAAAGGTGAGTATTATCAATTATTATATGACTATCTAAGCTTGGGTTATGTTGAGGCTCGAATTGATGGCCAAATGCATTCTTTGCGGGAGCAGGTTAAGTTGTCGGCTAACAAAAAGCATAGTATTGAAATTGTGGTTGACAAAGTGATGGTGAGTGATGAGACTAGATTGTTTGAAGCTATTGAAAACTCCTTGTCATATAGTTCAGGGTTAGTTATTGCTCAATTAGGGGAAACTGAGTTTTTGTTATCAGCTAATTGGACTTGTCCGAATGATGGATTTGCTTTTCCGGAAGTGGAACCGCGACTTTTCTCTTTTAATTCTCCTCATGGTGCTTGCGACTCTTGTTCTGGTCTAGGTAAGATTGGATTTTCGGCCGATGATCTTTGTCCTAAATGTCAGGGGGCTAGATTACGCCCGGAAGCTTTGGCAGTGAGGATTAATGGAAAGAATATTGCTGAAGTCACTCATTTAAGCGTTGATAAGGCGGAGAGTTTTTTTATAGAGTATAAAGAGAAGATGACGGCTCGCCAATTGATTATTGCTGAGGCGGTGGTTAACCAAATTATCAATCGTCTGCAATTTATGCTTCGAGTTGGTCTTAATTATCTATCAATTGATCGTGAGGCGGAAACTTTGTCAGGCGGTGAAGCGCAACGGATTCGTTTGTCATCCCAGATTGGTTCTCAATTATCTCGGACTCTTTATGTTTTAGACGAACCAACTATTGGTCTTCATGAACGAGATACTGATCGCTTAATTGATACTTTAAAATCACTCCGCGACAAAAATAATACGGTTATTATTGTCGAGCATGATGAGCGAACTATTTTAGAATCCGATTACTTGATTGATATGGGGCCACAAGCCGGAGTTAATGGTGGAAAAATAGTAGCAATCGGTGATACTTTAGAATTGTTAGGGGATAATAATATCAAGTTTAAAGAGTCTCTGACCCTTAAATATTTGAATGGTCAAAGGGAAATTGTTGTTCCAGCTAAGAGACGACATCAAAATCATGGTGAACTTAAAATCATTGGAGCTCACTCTCATAATCTAAAAAATATTAACGCCACTATTCCCTTGGGTCGCTTGGTTGGTATCACTGGGGTTTCGGGATCGGGAAAATCATCTTTATTGTATGATGTTATTTATCGCAATATTACTCGAATCAAGAATCAACGTGGTCGACCTAAATTAGAGGGGGTCAGTGATATTAAGGGAACGGAGTATATTAATAAGATTGTGGTTATTAATCAATCTCCGATTGGTCGGACGCCACGGTCTAATCCGGCGACTTATACCGGAATTTTTACGCCGATTCGGGATTTCTTTGCCAGTTTACCAGCTTCCAAAGAAAGAGCTTATACTTTATCACGTTTCTCTTTTAATCGTCCCGGTGGACGTTGTGAGGCTTGTGAAGGAGCTGGCTCTAACTTGATTGAAATGCATTTTTTACCTCCGGTCTTAGTGGAGTGTGAAGTTTGTCATGGAGCCCGATTTAATCGTGAGACTTTGCAGGTTAAGTATAACGGATTAAATATTGCTGATGTTTTAGATTTAACTATCTTTGAGGCCTTAAAGTTTTTTTCTGAGAATTATTATATTGCCGATAAATTAAAAGTTTTAGAAAGTGTGGGGTTGGGTTATTTGAAATTAGGTCAGTCGGCTACAACCTTGTCAGGTGGTGAAGCCCAAAGAATTAAGATCGCCAAAGAATTAACTCATACTTTAGGCCAAAAAACTCTTTATCTTTTAGATGAGCCGACTACCGGGCTTCATTATCACGATATTGAATTATTATTGGTCGTCTTAAATAAATTAGTGGATAAAGGTAATTCCGCTTTTATTATTGAACACAATCTCCATATGATTAAATCCATGGACTATGTTCTAGATCTCGGCCCAGAAGGTGGCGATGGCGGTGGCAAGTTAATGGCCTATGGCGAACCGGAAGATATTGTTAGGAGCGATGAGAGTGTTACCGGAGTCTATCTTAAACCTTATTTACAAAAGAAATGACCTTACCCGAAAAAGCAAAAAAATTACCCAAACAACCAGGAGTCTATTTTTGGTTAGATAAATCTGGGGAAGTTTTGTATGTGGGCCGAGCCACCAGTCTTTATGCTCGGGTTAATCAATATTTTCAAAAAAATATTGATTCTCGAATCTTTGAAATGGTGAGTCTGGCTTCAGATATTAAATATAAGGTTTGTGATAGTTTGTTGGAGGCCATTATTTTAGAGGCCCATTATATCAAAAAGTATTGGCCTAAATATAATGTTAAAGATAAGGACGATCGTTCCTTTATCTATATTGTGATTCCTAAAAAGGAAGTCTATCCTAAACCGATAATTATTCGCGGGCAAGAACTGAAGAAATTTCCTCCAGCGCGAGCTTATGTTTTTGGACCATATCAATCATTTTCGCTAATCCAAAATGCTTTAAAAATTATTCGACGAATTTTCCCTTATGGTAATTGTCGCCCGCAAAGCGGTAAGGCTTGTTTTGATTATCAGATTGGCTTATGTCCCGGAGCTTGCATTGACGCTATTAGTCCCCGAGATTATCAATCAAATATTAAAAATATTATATTATTATTACAAGGTGACAAAAAACGTCTTTTGCATAAGTTGATGAAGGAAAATCCTAGCAAGATTAAATCCCTACAACATATTCAGGATGTTTCACTTTTGACGCGTGAGGATAATTTAGAATCCCCAAAAATAAATCGAATTGAAGGCTATGACATCTCTCATTTAAATGGTAAGGAGAGTTATGGCTCCATGGTTGTTTTCTCTGATGGTGAAATTGATAAGAAAGAGTATCGATTATTCAAGATTAAAGAAGCTCCTCCAGGGGATGATGAGCGAGCTTTAGTGGAAATGCTTCTTCGTCGCTTTGCTCATTCAGATTGGTTGATGCCGGATATTATTTTAATTGATGGTGGAAAACCTCAGGTGGATTTTGTTAGTAAAGTTTTGGATCGCCATAATATTATTTTTCCTCTGCTGGGAATTTCTAAATTAGGTGGAGACAAATTAGTCTTTACTCGGGGCGCCAGCTCTAATTTTAAGGAGTTAGCGAAAAATATTAAAGGCACTTTATTAAAAGTCAGAGAAGAGGCTCATCGTTTTGTAATTAAAGCTGGAAGGAAGGCTCGAAGTTTAAAATAACTATTCCCGAATTTAAAAAAGTTTGCTATAATAAAATAGTCAATAATTTTTATTTATAAAAGTAAAAATATTTTTTTAAAATTAT
>JBAYNC010000012.1:0-15063 GCA_041679025.1 Patescibacteria group bacterium | reverse complement strand
TCCTCTTCCACCGACATCAATATCATCAACCCCCAAAACAATCCAGTCTTTCAAATCACTAGCCCCCAAGACAAGGAAATAATTACTAGCAATAATTTTACCGCCACCATTAACATTGAGAGCATCGCTGACAATGCCACAGTGGAATATTATATCAATAATAATCTACTAGACAAAATTACCTCCTATCCATTCTCAATGAATAAACAACTCAACTTTTTAAACAATGGCTATCATAATTTAAAAGTTCGAGTCTGTGATAGCTTCTACAATTGCTCCGAGAAGTCTATTGAGTTTAATTTACTTCTCAACAATAATTATCAAAGCCCACCATCATTAAACCTAACCGCACCATCCAGCGGCCTAACAGCCAATAGCTCCGACTTCCCCATTAGTATTAATTTCAATTCACCCAACCCAGAAAAAATCGCTCGGATTGAAATATTCTATCTCAATGACTCAAACGAGAAGAAGGCTATTAGAACGATAGAAAATATAAGCACCAACAACTTGTCCACAGAGTGGACCAATCCCCCAACAGCGGGAGAACACAGGGTCTACGCTGAGTTCTACGATTGGAGTGGTAACATGAAAAAAACAAATAAAGCGACCATAATTATTAACTAGTTAAAAGATCAAAAAAAATCCACCTCGCCTGAGGTGGATTTTTTTATAACACTATTGCCTAATCGGCATCACAATATAAAGATAATCATCATCCTTCTCTGGTCGCAAAATACAGGGAGTCCCAGAGTTAACCAAATCCAACCTAACCAAATCGGAGTAGATATTATTTAAACCATCAAGAAAATAACGGTAGTTAATAACAATATCATTATCATCACCCTCAATTTCAGACTTTAACTCCACCGAACTTTCGCCCACCTGACTAGAGGCCGAGGAAATCATAATTTGTCCGGCTTCAGCCTTAAAAACAAGAGCCACATCATTAACACCAGCCTTAGAAAAAATAGCCGAAGCTTTAATAGCCCGCACCAATTCATTTTTATTTATAATAACCCGAGTTTTATAATTCACCGGAATAATCTGTCCATAATCTGGATAATTACCATTAATCAAGCGGGACACCAACTCAGTTGAGCCGAAGACAAATAGAATTTGATTCTCCGACAAGCAAATTTTAACCTCACTCACCCCGTCTAACTGTTCACTTTCTTTAAATCCAGATAATACCCGAACAAGCTCTTGTAATGTTCTGGCCGGAACAATAACCTTACCATGGTTATGGTGATTACTTTTAACTTTTATCTTATTCTCCGCCAAACGATAACTATCAGTTCCAACCAGCGTCAATCCATTCTCAGAAAAAGAAAATAACACCCCCGACAACTCCAACCTGGTTTCATTGTTGGCCACAGCAAAGATAACCTCACTCAAGGCAGACCTCAGGTCGTCAACCGAAACCGAATAAAAATTTTCTTTATCAACCCTGGGGATCAAAGGAAAATCGGAAGCCTCCTGAACATTAATTCTAGTTTTATAATTCTGACATTTAATCTTTATCTCAAGTCCATCCTGCTCACACTCCACCTTGTCACTGGGTAGTAAGTTTATATAGTCCGTAATAACCTTAGAGTCAACTGTAAATTCCCCCTCACTATCAATCTTGCCCCGAACCTGATGAGTAATACCAATCTCCAGGTTTGTGGCAACTAATTCTATATTACTTTTATTAATCCTAAATAAAATATTATTGAGAATCGGTAAGTTAATATTTTTACTAACTACTCGACTTACAATTGCTAATCCCTGTTTTAAGTTTTCTTGAAGGCTAATAAATGTCATACCTATTAATTTATATATAATATATATTATAAGAAATAATAATAGTAATAAGGGGGTTGATAACTTTTGAAATACTTATTTTTAAATAAATTTATTGGTGTTTTTGTTGATTTGGCTTGTTGATAAAGTTGGCGTAATTGGTTGATAGAATTTAACAATTTGTTTATAACTTGAATAATCTTTTTTTATAAACATTTTATTAAATTTTATCAACAGTCTAACTAACATCTCAGTGGGTGGTTATTAACAAGCAATCAACATGTTGATGTTAGTAAATTGAGCTATAAAATAATTGTTTAATGGAATTGATCTCTTGATTTAGCCTTTCATTCTTTTCTTTTTGTTCGCTAATTTTATTGTAAGCGTGCATGGCGGTGGTGTGATCTCTTCCTCCAAGTTCGTTACCAATGGTGGGGTAGGATGTGTTTAGTTCTTCTCTAATTAAGTAGACGGCAATTTGTCTTGGTACTACTAATTCTTGGCGACGACTATTGCTGGTAATTTCTTTAGAGCTAATGTTATAAAATTTAGCCACAATTTCAATTATATCTTTAGGGGAAATTGATTTAGATCGGCTTTCGATTGTTAGGTCGCTTAAAATTTCCTTGACTGATTTGACTGATGGTGCAGCATTGTTAAACTCATGGTAGGCCACTATTTTGTTTAGGGCGCCTTCTAGCTCGCGAATATTGTTTTGGATATTGTTGGCGACATAAACCAACACTTCTCGATCAAAGGAATATCCTCTCTCAACTGCTTTTTTTTCTAGAATAGCCATCTTGGTTTCAATGTCTGGCTTACCAACGTCTACTACCATTCCTGATTCAAATCTAGAGATTAAACGGTTCTCAATGGCCGGAATAGATTTCGGTGGGCGATCTGAAGTCATTACAATTTGTTTATTGCTTTGATGTAGTTCGTTAAAAGTGTGAAAAAATTCTTCTTGAGTTCCATCTTTTCCGCCCATGAATTGAACGTCATCGATTAATAATAAATCAACGTTACGGTAAACACTTTTAAAATCTTTGCCCCGGCCAGTCTTAATAGATTGAACATAATTATTGGTAAAGTTTTCACTAGTAGTATAAAGAATTTTATTAGTGTGATTAGAGAGCTCATTGCCGATTGCTTGAAGGAGGTGAGTTTTTCCTAGACCAACTCCACCATATATAAAGAGGGGGTTATAAACTTTGCCGGGATTATTAATTACGGCGCGACAAGCAGCGTGCGCTAACTCGTTGGCTTTTCCGACAATAAAGTTTTCAAATAAATATTTAGAGTTTAAACCAAAGCGATTAATATTAGACGGTTCAGAAGTTCTAATAACATCATCTTTTTTAATTTCTTTGTTTGTCTTATTTTCCTCATCGTTGCTGCTAATGCTGGCTTTAACAATTTCTGGCTTTCTGAATTCTACTTGATAAAAAATTTCATTAATCTTTTGCCCGGTAATTTTTTCTAACGAGGATTTAATTATTTTATAAAATTTATTTTCTAACCATTTTTTAACAAATTCACTTGGCACGCCAATCACAATTTTGTCATTCTCAAAGACGGAAATAAAGGTGTCTTTAAACCAGGTAATAAAGTTAACGCGCGACAGACCGATTTCAACCTCTCCTAAGACGGCTTGCCAAATTTGTTCTTTATCCATAAAATAAAATTGCCTAAAGTAATGGTTGGTTAACCGAAAACTGATGGCCCTAGTTTTTAAATCAATAACTCTATTATATTGGAAAAAATTTATTATAACAAGACAACTAATGGCTTGTATCTTGTTTATAAAGTGTGAATAAGATAGGTCATTTTTATTTATTGACCTTTGTCTTTAAACGTGATAACTTAAATAATATTATCAATTATTAATATAATAAAAATATGGCAACTAAAAGAACTTACCAGCCGAATGCCAAAAGAGCCAAGAGAAAACATGGTTTTTTAAAGCGCATGCGTACTAAGGATGGACGAGACGTGTTAAAGCGTCGTCGTGACAAAGGTCGTGTAAAATTATCTAAATAGTCTAAACTAATGCTTAATAAGTTTAATCGTTTAAGCAAAAATAAAGATTTTGATAATGTGTTTCAGAAGGGGCGCTCTAATTATAAAGAAATTTTAGGGGCTAAACTTACTCTGAATAATTTGAATTATAATCGCTTTGGTGTCTTAGTTGGTTTAAAGGTTAGTAAGAAGGCGACAGTTAGGAACAAAATTAAGCGCCAAATAAAAACAATAATTCGTTTAAACGAGCCCTTCCTAAAGAAGGGCTATGATTGTGTTATAGTAGTTTTGCCTCTAATATTAGCCAAAAACTATCAAGAAATTGAAGAGTATTTAAAGGCTGTTTTTAAAAGATTAGATTTTTACCAAGATTAAATATGTGGAAAATTTTTAAGGTTTTCAAATATTACCCACGTCTCTTTGTTGTTAAGTTGATCAAAATTTATCAGAGGACTTTATCTTTTGATCACGGGCCAATGAAACATTTGTTCCCTTATGGTTTTTGTCGCTTCACTCCAACTTGCTCTGAATATGGTCTGCAAGCTATTTCAAAATATGGTATAATTAAAGGTGGCTTCATGGCCATGTATAGAGTCTTACGTTGCAACCCCTGGAACAAGGGTGGCCACGATCCATTAAAATAATTTATAATTAATTTTTTTATATGTCTCAAATTTTTCAAAGTGTTTTTTATCAACCAATTTTAAACCTATTGGTATTTCTCTATAATACTATTTCTTTTCATGACTTGGGATTGGCAATCATTTTTTTGACAATAGCTATTAAAGCTATTCTTTGGCCTCTATCGCAAAAATCTATTAAAGCCCAAAAGTCATTACAGGATTTGCAGCCTAAAATAAATGAAGTTAAGGAGCAATATAAGGATGACAAGCAGAAGCAAGGTCAGGCGATGATCCAGCTTTATAAAGATCATAAGATTAATCCCTTCTCTTCTTGCCTTCCCCTACTAATTCAACTCCCCTTCCTTATTGCTGTCTTTCAGGTTTTCCGTGATGGATTAAACAATAAGTTGAATCTAGTCTATCCTTTTATTGAGAGACCAGAAGCAATTAATACCTTGGCTTTTGGATTTTTAGACCTATCTAAGCCCAATATCTACTTAGCAATTTTAGCTGGTTTGGCTCAGTTCTGGCAGGCCAAGATGATGATGGCTAAGAGGGTTGTTGTGAAAACTGAGGGCTCTAAAGATGAAGATATGGCAGCAATTATGAATAAGCAAATGCTTTATTTCATGCCGGCTATAACCATTTTTATTGGCTGGACTCTTCCAGGAGGACTAACTATGTATTGGTTTATAGTTACTCTATTAACTGCTGTTCAACAACTATTAGTATTTAAAAAGCATAATAAAGAGCAGGCTAAAATTGAAGGTAATAAGGTTGTGGATGGTGAAATAGTTAAATAATTATTTAACGATAAAAAAAGAACCAACTAATTGTTGGTTCTTTTTTGTGTTTGGTATTTAGAGTTTAACTTGATAATAGGCTTGAGGGTGATCGCATGAAGGGCATTTTTCTGGAGCTTCTTTACCAAAATGGACATAGCCACATTCACGACAGACCCACCAGGTATCCTCATTCTTTTTAAAGGTGGTTCCCTCTTCTAAGTTCATTAATAGCTTTTCGTATCTTTCTTTATGATTCTTTTCGGCCAGAGCAATAGCAGCCAGTCGTTTCCCTAGCTCTTCATAGCCTTCTTCTATAGCCTTGCGGGAAAAACTAGGATACATCTCGGTGGTTTCATAATTCTCACCGGCAATAGCGGCCTTAAGGTTCTCAATAGTTGTTCCGTAGATAGTTGGGGCCGATGCTTCTACTTTAATTTCCTCATTGTTTTCTTTTAACTCTTGAATATGCTCGAATAGGCGTTTAGCGTGGGCCTTTTCTTGTTCGGCTGTTAATAAAAAGACTTCAGCTATTTGTTCATAGCCCTCTTTTTGGGCAATCTTGGCATAAAATGTATAGCGATTTCTGGCCTGACTTTCGCCAATATAAGCTTTGGTGATATTTATTAGGGTCTCTTTCATAGATTTTTAAAAAATGTTCTGCGTAGAACATTTTATGTTAAATTATATTAAAATTTCTGTTTTTGCCAACAATTAGATTAATTTTGTGGTTACTCACCCCAACCTTAATTGGTGTTTCTAGCTCAATTGACTCATCAATCAGTATCTTTTCTGCTAGATTGTTTTCTAATAAAAGCTCCTTAATGGTTAGTAGACTAAACTTTTTGCTTTTATTGTCTATAAGTAAATTTAGTCTACTGTCTTGGGGGTTGATCAAAATGTTCTGCGTAGAACATTTTTCTGTTAGTAAATTAATAACATTAATTTCACCGTTATCAGCCTGATTAATTGAAAAATCATCAATTTTTATCGTAGTTCCTTTTGATTTTATTCTGGCATTAGCTACAAAATATAGTTTATTGGCATAGGCTACATCTATTTTTTCCAGACGACGGGCTAAAATAACGTCGCAGGCTTCCCTTTCATTCTTAACTCCGCAAGCATGAGCGATGGAATTATTGTCTCCAATAGGTATTATTCCCAAGGCTACATTATTATTCTCGCCGTTGATTATTCCGTTTAACACTTTATTAACAGTTTTGTCGTTTCCGACTGCTATTATTGTTTTTGATCCATTGGTAACCTCGTCTTTAATCAGGTCATTAATATTTCTGACTGATTCTAAATAAACAATCTTTCCATTAAGGTTAAGCTTGTGTAATAGTATTTCAACATTATTGACGGTTTTAGCATGCTTCTTTATAAAATCGTCATAAATAAAGACATTCATATATTAAGAATAAAGAAAATCTGTTTTTATTATTCGTTGGTTGTTTTGGCTTCCTTTTCGGCTGGAGAAGACTTCCCCATTTGACATTTACCGTTAATCATTGCGCCGGTATCAATAGAAATCTTGCCACATTCAATATCACCATTGATTTTGGCTGTTTCTCCAATTGCCAAGTAGTCTTTAACAATCAAGTTTCCGGTAATTTCACCATTAATGATGATTTCTTGAGCTTCAACACTGCCGGTAATTTTAGCTTTAGGGCCGATAAAGACATTCCCCTTGGTTTTTAGGGCTCCTTCTAAAAGGCCATTAATAATAATGTTGCCATTACCATTAAAGTTTCCCTTCACTTTAATAGATTCTCCGATAATTGTCTCAACATCTTTAAAGCTTTCCGGTTTGAGGTCTTTTTTAAACATAAATTTTAGCATTTGCCTTCTTGGTATAGCTTGGCAAATTTTTATTTTTTATTTAATACTAATATAATTCTAGTTTAATTTAGCTTATTTGTCAAAAGGTAAAAAATGTATAATAATAGAAATGACCAATTGTTTTGGCCCCCGTAGTTTAATGGATAAAACAAGGATCTCCTAAGTCCTAAATCTACGTTCGATTCGTAGTGGGGGCACATTTATTTGTTTGTAAATTTTTTATATTTGCTTTATAATATAAGTAATTAATAAATTTATAATATGTCAAAGAACAAGAACAAACTATTGATTGCAGTTGATAAAAATTTTATGACAATTTTTGCCAGTTTTATTTTTGGCTTTTTGTTGTCATTTTTTATCTGTTGGAATACAATCATTTATATTATTACCTTGTTTGAAAGGGTTAATGGTTTGATATAAAAGTAAAATATTTTTATATTTGATGAAGTAATTGTTATTGCTTTGTTTTGTTGTTAATCGGCTATATAAATATTAGGGGCCATTAGCTCAGTTGGCTAGAGCGCTTCCATGGCATGGAAGAGGTCAAGGGTTCAAGTCCCTTATGGTCCACCAGAATGATCATTGAGCCGGCATTAGACCGGCTCTACTAGTCTAATTATTAAGGTTAGTTGATAAAATTTAGAAATTGTTTTGTTGGGGTGGATAAGTCTAGAAAATTGTGGACTTTTCTAAATATTTTGGCTAATATTAAACAATATTTTTTTGTGGATAAGGTGTTGATAAGAAGTCATTATTTTCCTTATTTTGTTGACTATTTTTTGAAAATACCTTATTATTTAATAAAATTAATTATTTTTTATGAATGTTACTGAATTAGCTCGTGTCCTCCGAATTAATCCACAAGAATTAAAAGATCTGCTTCCTCAGATCGGTTTTAATATTGGTCAAAAGGCAATTAAGGTTGATAATCATACTGCTCGCCGAATTATTAAAGAGTGGCCAACATTAATGCGCCAATTAGAATTAAAGAGAGCGGCTGAAAACAAAGAAAAAGAAGCGGCTGTTGCTGAGGTGGAAATTGTAAAGAAAGAAATGAAGATTCCTTCACTGATCACTGTGCGTGATTTTGCTTCTCAGGCTGAATTACCAATTAGTAAGATTTTAGGGGAACTAATGAAAAATGGTATTTTTGTTTCAATGAATGAAAAGATTGATTTTGATACAGCCTCAATTATTGGAGCTGATTTAAATCTGGATGTTAAGATGGCGTCTTCTGAGGAAAATGTTTCTGATATTAAAGAAGAGAAGAAGTTAAGCCAGATCTTAGAAAAAGAAAATAAAAAAGAAATGCTAGATCGCTCCCCGGTGATTGTTGTTATGGGTCACGTTGATCATGGAAAGACTCGGCTTCTTGATGCTATTCGAACTACTAACGTCGTGGCTGGTGAAGCTGGAGGAATTACTCAACATATTGGTGCTTATCAAGTTAAGCATAATGATCAGTCAATTACTTTTATCGATACTCCGGGCCATGAAGCTTTTACCGCTATGCGTAGTCGTGGCGCTCGAATAGCTGATATTGCTATTTTGGTTGTAGCCGCCGATGATGGTGTTAAGCCTCAAACCATTGAAGCTTTTAGAATTATTGAAGCTGCCAAAATTCCATATGTAGTGGCTATTAATAAAATTGATAAGCCCGAAGCTGATATTAATAAAACTAAACAGGAATTATCCAATCAATTAAATATCAATCCGGAAGATTGGGGCGGAAAAGCAATTTGCGTTCCTGTTTCAGCTAAGGACGGGAAGGGCATTACTGAATTATTAGATATGTTGTTGTTGGTAGCTGAGACAGAAGAGCAAAACTTAAAGGCCAATCCATCCTCCGACGCTATTGGAACCGTTATTGAAGCTAAGGTTGATAAGGGGGCTGGACCGGTTGCTACTATTTTAGTTCAAAACGGAACACTTAGAGTTGGTGATCAATTATGTTTTAATAATGTTGTTTATGGTAAGGTCAAGGCTCTAAAAAATTATAAAGGAGAAATTATTAGTGAGGCTGGACCATCGACTCCAGTTAGAATTTTGGGATTAAAGATTTTACCAGAGGTTGGTGACATGTTAGAGGTGGGTGAGGGAGAAAAAATTCGGATTAAGAAAATTGCTTCCACTAATTTAGCTGTTAATAAGGCAGTAACTGCCAAAGAGGATTCCGATGATCATGTTGCTAAATTGAATTTGATTATTAAGAGTGACGTTTTGGGATCAGCTGAAGCAATTGAAGAGTCTTTGATGAAATTAAATAATAATAAAGTTAGAGTTAAAATTTTACATAAAGGTTTGGGCAATATTGGGGAAGGGGATATTAAGAGGGCTGAGGATGGTAATGCTCAAGTGATTGGTTTTAATGTTAAGATTCAGCCTCAAACTGAAATATTGTTGCGCGAGAAACAAATCAAAGTTAGCCTTTATTCAATTATTTATGATTTAATTAAAGATATTAAGGGTCAGATGCAGGAATTGGTTAAGGCTGATTTGGTTCGAAAGGATTTGGGTCGCCTTAAAGTTTTGGCTGTTTTTAGAACTGAAAATAATTTACAAATTTTAGGTGGCAAGGTTTTAGATGGTCAGGTTGTCAATGACAGCTTGGTAGAGGTTATTCGTGATAAGGCAACCATCGATAATGGTAAGTTGGTTAGACTACAGTCTGGAAAGCAAAATGTTAAGACAGTTGATAAAGATCAAGAATGTGGCTTACAATATGAAGGTCATCCAGTGGTGGCTGTTGGCGATGTCTTAAATATCTATACTGAAGAGGAAATTATAAATAAAATTTAAATTATGGCTTCCCGGATCGAACAAGTTAATGAAGAACTTAAACATGAGCTCGCCAATATTTTAAACAGGGAACTGGAGCTAAGAAATGCTCTGGTCACAGTTTCTTATGTTTATTGCTCTGAGGATTTAAATTATGCTCGAGTTGGCGTCTCTGTTTTGCCGGATAGACTAGCCGGGACTGCACTTCGAGCCTTAAGAGCTAAGAGTGGGCAAATAGCTAAGATGCTTCAGAAAAAAACCGGTATTCGTAAAATACCTAAAATAACCTGGAACTTGGATGTTATTGAAAGGGAAGCGAGCGCTATTGAACAGGCTATTGAGGAAGAGAAGAAAGAGCTAGAAAGTTTAAAACAAGAATAATAAAAATGCCCGTTGTGCGGGCATTTTACGTATATGAATGAAGAGTATTTAAAATATTGCCAACAAGCCTATCAAAAGATCTTAACCTCTAATAATGTTTTGATAGTTTCTCATCTTCATCCTGATGTTGATGCTTTGTCTTCGGTCGGGATTATGATTGAGCTAGTTGAAAATTTGGGTAAAAAATACTTAGCTTATGCTTCCGGTAAGGATGATGAGCTTTTTAACTTTTTACCCCATGCTGGCCGGATCCATTCTGTCTTACCAATCGACTTTTCTTTGGCTGATTATGATCTGATCTTAGTTTTAGATTGCGGATCAATTAATCGGACCGGTCTAGCTTTAGAGTTAAACAATCGAGACAGAAAAAAGAATTATGTAGTTGAGTTTGATCATCACCCACCGGTTGATCATTTTGCTGATCTAGAAATTAGATTACCAAACTTGGCTTCGGCTACTGAGGTTTTATATCATTTTTTGAAAATTAATAATGTTGTTATTAATAAAAATATTTCTAGCCTCCTTTTGTCCGGGATACTGACTGACACAGGTAACTTTTTATACCCTTCAACTAGCGATCAAACTATTAATATTGCTTCAGAGATGCTCCAGAGTGGAGCGCAATTGCCAAAGATTTTTCAGAATACTTTGCAAAATAAAAATTTAGCTTCAATGAAGTTATGGGGAGTAGCTCTTAAAAATTTAAAAATAAATTCTAACTATAATTTAGCCGTTTCAGTTTTGACCAATGATGAAATTATTAAAATGAAAGAAGAATTAGGGATTGATGATTTTAGTAGTGAGATTTTTGGTGATATTGTCGGATTTTTAAGTAATTTAGGTGGAGTTAAAGGTGTTATTTTGTTGCGCGAGGAGCCGGATGGAAAGATTAAGGCTAGTCTAAGAACTTCTGATCCCCAAATAGACCTTTCTTTCCTGGCTCAAATTTTCGGTGGGGGCGGACATCCTAAGGCCAGTGGGTTCACCGCTATTGGTAGGATTAATAATTATAATGATAGTTGGGAATTTGAATATTAAAAAAAGCCATTTTGAAAAATGGCTTTTTGTTTTTTGTCGTCTTTTGTTTTGTTTTATTACCTGAAACTAAACCCTCCGGCAGACGAATTATAGGAAGGGGAGAGGGAGGAGTTATTATTAATGGTAAAATTACCACCAATTTCTTCCCCAAATCGGATAAATACGTCTCCAACTCCAGAAACATTTTGGTAAGGAATACTCCCGCCAAAGTATTCGGAATTATTCCACTGTGTTGGAGCACTAGGAAAGTTTGTCCAGTTTCCATTTAGTCCAATTTTGTATTGGGCTTTTTTGTAAACACTATTTACTAAATTTGTCGGATAAAGTGCCCAGAAAAAAACATTGCTTTGAACTTTTTCGGCCCGGAAGACATTGTCTCCAACCTTTCCGGGCAGATTAAAATTTGCTAATCCGAATACTTGTCCGGCCGGGTTGGTGATGGTCCCGGTTGTCAGATTGATGTAAAATTCAAACATCTGTCCGGCTCCGGTTGAGTTGTTCGCATAAAAATTACCGGTTGGAATAGCCCATTGACCGTTCATTCCAGGTGAGCCATTACCGTTCTGCTGCTTTACCAAATAAGTGAACTTGAACCTTGTTCCCAAATTATTAGTATAATACAAGTTATTATTTGTATTCATAATATTGAAGGTAACAAGAGTCGAGTCGCCGGTAAATGATAACGGCAAGTGTTGGTAGAGGTCGTTCTGGGTTTCGTTGACCCAGGCGTATCCGTACGGCGCCGTGGTTGTTCCCAATCCTCCGGGTGTCAGAAAAAACTTCATGGTGATTTGCCAACCGCCAGAAATGGCAGTGGTTGAGACCCACTTAACCGGACTATTCGTCGGTTGTGGCGGGGTTCCTACCTGCACATAGAAGGTGTGAGAGAAGTTTAGGTTAGTCAGTGGGTTTATTCCAGCAACGACAACGGTATAATTACCATTGTTCGGAAAGTTCCACATGATTTGATCAATACCGCTTTTAGCGTAATAAGCTGAGCCACCACTGGTTTGGTTAATAGTCCAATTGCCGTTTAAGCAATTGTTGTTTTGGTCTTCCAGATAGAAAAAGGTATTTATTCCTTCTTCCAGAAAGAAGATTGTTTGACCATCAACTATTGGACCGGACAGAAGGCCTTTACCTTCATTTCGCTCATAGCGGATATTTTCACTTCCGACCGGGTTGTTATCATCCGGCGCTATTACCTCATATTTTTTACAACTGAACATAGCAATAGCAACAGTAGCCATTGCTAACATAAATCTGATTTTCTTCATGACTTAGGGGGTTTTAGATTAATAATTGTGAATGATCTGTTAATTATTGATAATAGGATATTGGCTAATATTTGTCAAGTTGACGGGTGTTATAATTTGAGATATGGTAACTTCATAGTTTTTTGATAATTAATCACAAAAATAAGATAATTATGGAAATAGATAAAAAAGATATCCAAAGACTCTTGGATATTATGAAAGCTAAAAATTATTCAGTTGACAATATTATTCAGTTAATTGATCACCATGAGGAGGTATCGCTTTCTCGTCGCCAGTTTCAGCTCGAGATTTATTATACCAGGCCCTTACATCAAGCTATTGTTGCTGGTGGGTATGATGTTGTAAATAACGATATCAATTCTGAAAATTTTCCTACTGATTCAGGGGGAGTCAAAACAAAGGCTATTCATCAGGGAAGGCTATTTTGTCTTCATCGAGGGGCCAGTGCCGAGGAAATTATTGTTGAAATGGATAAGGAAGGCTACCGTCCAGCGATACTCATGGAGCTGTTAGTCTTTGGCGCCACAAACCCAGGCTTGCAAGAAATTTTTCTCATTATTGCTCTTGGTTCCACTTGGAAGGATAATCTTGGCGGTTATTATTTTCCATGCCTAAATAGTAGTCGTAGTGGTCGCAGTGGTCGTCGACTTGATTTGCACCTTTCTGTGTTTATTTGGATGCCTAAAACTAGGTTTTTAGGTATCAAAAAATAGAGAAACATTGTTTTAATTTTCTTTTGCCGTTTCAATAATGAGACGGCATTTTTATTGGCTTGACACGAGTTATGGCTTGTGGCAAGATTATTTTACTGATCCTTAAAAACTAATATTAATTAAATTTGCAAGCCATGAAAAAAAAATTATCTGATTTACGGTTGATATTAGAGGCCGTGAAAGGTAAAAATATGTCTGCTTCTAGGGCAGTTGACCAGGAAGACTACAGCATTGAACTTATAGTTGATTATACTAAAACCCTTGAGCAGTTGATAGTTGATGGTAAGTACAATTTGGTAAATCAAAGTATTACAAGCAAAAATTTTCCTATTCCAGACGGGTTGACTGGAAAAAAGGTTAAAGTATTAGGAAATTTCTTCTACTTTAATCGCAGCGTTAGCAGCAAAAACGTTATTAAAAAAATGGATAAAGCAGGATTTAGACCTGCCACTTTAATGGAGTTGTTGGCTCTCAGAGTTGCTTGTCTTGAGCTGAAAAAACAATATTCAATTATTGCTCTTGGGTCTATTTGGAAAAACAACTTTGGTTATCTATACGTCTCAAGTTTTGCTGTAAATAATGATAATTGTCATCTTGTTCTCGATCCTTTTAATGGCAATTGGCTTGCTGCATGCTGCTTCTTCGGTGTTTGCAAGCAGTTAATTGAGTGACACTGAAAGCACAAATCAATTCAATCCCGTTTCTACCATGAAGCGGGATTTTTATTATGCTTTTTTTCGGTTTTTTTCTCGCCAAACTTTAATTTTCGGATGATTGCCGGACAATAGAATCTCTGGAACATCATAACTTCTGTTTTTGACTTTGAACTTTTCTGGCTTAGTGTATTGAGGGTATTCTAAAACTCCAACTTGAGAATGTGACTCATCTTGAAAGCTGGCTTCGTTCCCCAGAGTGCCAGGAAGTAAGCGTGAAACAGAGTCAATAATAGTCATTGCTCCTAATTCTCCACCAGTTAGAACATAGTCTCCGAGAGAAATTTCTTCGTCAATAAAATTTTTGATTCTCTCATCAACACCTTCATAGCGACCGCAGATTAATACTATTTCATCTAGCTTAGAATATTCTTGAGCTAATTGCTGAATCCACTTTTTACCTTGGGCTGAGAGTAAAACTATTTTTCTTTTTTTATTTGCTTTCCCAGTTAGCTTTTTAATTGCTTGATAGAGAGGTTCTATCTTCATTAGCATTCCAGCTCCGCCACCATAGGGAGTGTCATCAACGGTCTTGTGGCGATCAGAGGTAAATTCTCTGAGGTCTTGGCTAACAATATTAATTATTCCTTGATCTTGGGCGCGTTTAATAACTCCTTCGGAAAAATAGGAGTCAAACATCTTGGGGAAGATGGTGATAATTTTAAAATTCATAAGATTAAATTATTAAATAAAAAACCACAGTAAAATAAGCTGTGGTTTTTTATTTATATGATGATTTTGAAAACTAGATTTTTAAGTCATCAATTGCTGAAGTGTCGATGTCTCTGTTGTCGTCTCTGTTATCATCTCTTCTTGGCATGCTAGCTGGTTTAGCTCCGCCATTTGGATCGTAGATCTTTAAATTGACACGAGAGTTGTTTTTAGCACCAACGATCTTAAGCAAAGTTCGGATAGCTTGAGCAGTTTGACCACGACGACCGATGACATAACCCATGTCAGCTGGATCAATCTTTAAAGTCAAAAGAACGCCCATCTCATCTACAGTTCTATCGACTACAACAGCGTCCGGGCTGGAAACGATGTTTTTTACAATCATCTCTAAGAATTCCTTGTCCTTCATACGATTCTTTCTCTAACAAATTGACGGATCT
>JBAYNC010000011.1:0-15996 GCA_041679025.1 Patescibacteria group bacterium | reverse complement strand
TTCTTAGGATCATTAACTTCAGCAAAATAACCCAAAAGATCAGCATTTCTATTCTCCACCTCAGATTTAATCATTTCGCTTAATAACCTCAATAAAAGATGGCCTAAGCCATGCTCTCGATATCCCCGGTGAACGTCAATAAAAATAATTAAACCACAATATAATTTTTTATTAATAGCAATTAAGTCATAATTCAAACAAGCAATTGGTTGACGGTTGTTAATCACAAAGATCCAAGACTCTTTATCTAAACCTTTATAATTACGATTTAGATTAGCTTTAAATGCTTTAAGGCTTGGTAATTCACCCTTAAAACTAAAATCTTTCTGCATCTCTTTAAAATAACCATCCAGATATTTTAAGTTAAGAGAGTTGGTTGAACTTAAAAAAGCTAAATCCCAATTCGGATTTATCTTTTTTATCTTTTTAGAGTATTTAGTTTTAATCTGATAATAATTCACTGGAAGATAATTAGAAAGATCGGGCGCAACGCACTACATGTGATACACTATCTTTGTCGCCATGACCAACCCCCCAGCCATTAATAAAACCGATCCGATATGCTTGATCACCGTCATATTCACTGGAACTTAGATAAGATTCATTCAAAAAACCACCCAATGGTGGGGATTGATTGTGTAAGTTATTATACATTGCTGTCAATTCATCATTACTTGGCAAAAACCAGTCAGTATAGCCATCTTCGACAGAATCATAACAAACCCGAGCGGCTATTCCGGCCGTGAGACATCCAGCGACAATTAAATTAGTATTATTTTCTCCTGTTCCAATAGTTGTTCCACTGGCACCGATGAGAGTACCATAACAACCCCATTGTTGAAGTGGGTAAATGATATCATAGTTATCTGAAGCAGCAATCAATCCACTAGTTCCGCCACCATCAAGATAAAATATAATTCCACCTTGATATTCATCACCCAATGTTAAGGGTAGCTCAGGTTCAGGTTCGGGTTCAGATTCTGCGTTTATTATCCCAGCCGGAATTAGAAATTTGTTTCCAGGAGCAATTGTTCCAGTCGTATTTCCAATACAAAAAGAGATAGAATAAGAGGCACCATTTTCCACCTGAGTATAAGCGAGAGTGTTCTCATTTTCACTACAATCACCATCGGCTGGGATTGGAGCCGTTGGAATAACCCTCATGTAAGTCGTGGTGGCACTGCTCGTAGTTGAAAGAAGAGTCCCAGTATTCCACTCCTCGGCTGTTGGATAACGACCATTGTCATTAAAAAATAATTCTAAAGCGGTTTGGGTTTGTTTCATATTGCCAACCCTCTTGGCGTCACGAGATTTAGCTCGAGCATTAGAAAGGGCTATAACCGAAACAGTGGCCAACACTCCGATAATAGCTATTACCACCAAGAGCTCAATGAGAGTAAATGCTTTCTTTGATTTAATCATAGAATTAGAGATAGCATGTAATAATATTAATATTATATCAGTATTATTATATCTAAACAATATCTAAGAACATAAAATGATCAATCTCCACTTCTATTTTATTTTAGTATCTCTTTAGAAAAATTTTAGAAGTGATATGCTATAATATAACTATAATTAAATAACTATAAAAATATGCGCCTTCTATTAATTGAAGATGAAAAAGACATCGCCGAATTTATTAAAATTAATTTAGAGACAGAATTCTATACTGTCGACGTCGCTTATGACGGCGAAAGAGGATCTTTTTTGGCTCGGACTAATGACTACGACCTAATTATTTGTGATTATATTTTGCCCAAACAAAACGGTCCGGAAGTGGTCAAAGAAATTAGAGAGGAAAATAAGCATGTTCCAATTTTAATCTTGTCAGTTAAATCGGAAATTGATTCCAAAATGAGCTTATTCAACTTAGGAGTTGATGATTATCTAACTAAACCATTTTTATTTGAAGAACTCTTAGCTCACATCAAAGCAATACTACGTCGGCCGTTAAAGCGTGAGGATGAAATATTAAAAATTGATGATTTGGTTGTTGATATTGATAAACATATAATTAAACGTGGTCGCCAAGTCATTAATCTAACTCGTAAAGAATTATCACTCTTAGAATATTTGCTCAAAAATCGCGGTCGAGTTATTAGTCGGGTGGTCATTATGGAACATGTTTGGGATGCTAATGCTGACCCCTTTTCCAATACCATCGAATCTCATATCACTAATTTAAGACGCAAAATAAATCTACCTGGAAAAAAAGAATTGATTCACACAGTCTCGGGCCGAGGCTACAAGGTGGATTTAAGAAAATAAAAAACTGGAGTATTTTCTCTCCAGTTTAGAATGTTTTTTTTGTTTGTTCTTCTTAAATTAAAGCTTAAAAACTATTTTTTTAATCACTTTAATCATCCCGGAAATAAAAATTATCAGCCCACAAAAAGCCAGGCCCCCAAATGCATCATTTTCCACAATATATAATCCCCAGCCATCGTACAAAGCGCTGATGATGGCTAAAAAATATATAAGAGTTATTGATAGCCCCAGTATGGTTAATAACAAGGCTTCATTCCAGGAATAGGCAGGAAATTTCTGTCTGTATATTCTTTCAATATTTTTGAATAATTTATTAATTTTCTCCATGATCTATAGTGTTTTTAATGAAACAATATCTAATATTAAATATATTGCAACAGATAGCATAAAAAGTCAATAAAAATAAAAAAGCCGCAATTTTAATAATTACAGCTTGTTAATAGTCAGGTTGAGGGTCAATGATAAACTTTTTGGCTTGTAAGCTAATCTTCCCTTCACGGATAGCTTTGATAACCCGATGCCAACCGTCCATGATACATCCATCAGATCTTAAAATTATTGGCTTTGATAAATCAGCGTCAGTTACTCTCTGGTAATGCACCAAAAAATCTCTAAAATTCTTGAGTTGCCAATGAATTAACTCCTCAAAGATCTCCTCTGAGCAAATCTGATATTCTATAATCGGAAGATCTTCGGCTGCTTTTCTAAGACTTTCTCCTTTATATACCTGACCATTGTTGTTAATAAAACAATCTTGTTCCATTTTATACAGTTTTGAAGGTGCAACTAAGACTAAAACATACCACGATAAACTATTTTTTGTCAAATAAAACTAAAATATCTATTTAATAATCATATTAATAAAACTCTGAGTTGTAGGAAGAAATTCTAAATCGTTGATACTTTCTTTGGAGACCCATTTGAGATCATTAATCTTGTGGTCACTAGAATCTAATTCTCCCTTAACCAGCAAACAATGGAAACATAAAACTAAGGTGTGCTGAACGTGATCAGCATATTCCCAGGTTTTAGAGATTGTTTGAGGCATAAAATTAGTTATCTCAACCTCTAAACCGGTCTCCTCTAGAAATTCTCGCCTTAACGTTTCTTCTAAATTTTCCCCTACCTCATTGGTTCCTCCGGGCAAGTCCCACTTAAGGTGAACTTCGGGAAGCTCTGGTTCATATCTCTGGCAAACTAATAACTCTTGCTTGTCATTCTCTACCAGTCCAAGTATTACCAATTTTTGTTTAACATTCATAAAATTAGAGATGAGCGATTAAATCATTTCTAAACTCCTTAACCTCATCTTCCATTTCAACCTCCTCAGGAGATATTGGAATAATACTTTTTGACTTCTCAATCTTGAAATATCTAACAATTCTTTTTGAATTCAAAGCGATCTTGATCTCTGCTAAGACACCATCGGAAACTGAACCAAAAACCCAAACCTCATCTGCCCTTTTAACTAAATTATTATTAGCCTCTCGAACTACATCTCGATCAACAGTATCTAGTAAAAAATAATCAAAAACCATAAAAGGATTTAGGGGTACATAACCTTGCTCAAGTACATATTTAGAGATATGCATTCGGTAATAGAATAGATACTTTGACATGGCTGTATAAACCAAGGGTTTGTCATTATCTAGATTTAAAGCCTGATGAGTAAAAGACATAAGATTAAAGTTAATGGTTATAAGTCAAAAATAGCATTTTTAACCTAGGTTTGTCAAAATAAGATAATTTGACAATAATCGACTAAAAGTCTAATATACCAATATTAATCCGAACTTTGATAATAAAATTAACCTAGTATAAACATTAAAAAAGGAGGTCCTGTGATATCACGTTATGCCAATAAGGAAATTGAAAGTATTTTTTCCGACAGCCATAAATTAGAATTATGGCAAAAAACAGAATTAGCCGTTATTGAGGCCATGGTTAAATTAGAAAAAGTTAATCGTGACCAATATTTAGTTATTTCTAATACCCTAAATAACACGCCAATAGACATTGAGTGGTGGAAAAACAAGGATGAAGAGATTCATCACGATTTAAACGCGTTTATCGATGAACGCGTTAGACATCTTGAAAAAGAGCTTCATCAGTATTTTCATAAGAACATCACTTCTTATGACACCGAAGAACCAGCTTTCGCCCGTTCATTGTCTGAAGCGATAGAGGTAATAAGGCCACTTGGAGAGTTGCTGGAAAAGAATTTAACGTATCTGGCCATTAGATATCGATACACTGTCATGAACGCCAGAACCCACGGTCAGGAAGCTGAAATGCAAACCTTTGGCGCTCGAGTATTAACCTGGTTAGCTGATTACTTGGTGGCCAAGAAGGCACTCGAAAAATCTTCGGAAAATTTGTATTACTCTAAGCTATCTGGAGCCATCGGAAAATACGGCAGCCTTGATCCCAAAACAGAAGAAGAGGCTTTAAGGATTTTAGGCTTCTTTCCCTTCTATGGCTCGACTCAAATTATGCCGCGGATTCTTTATGCACCTATTGCTCAAAGTTTGTGCAATATAGTGCTAGTGATCAACAAAATCGGAGTTGATATTCGTTTAGCTTCTCGTAGTGGCCGGCCTTTATTACAAGAACCTTTCAAGAAGAAACAGAAAGGATCTTCAGCTATGCCCCACAAAAAGAATACGATTCGAACAGAACAGCTTGAAGGTATGGCCCGAATGGCCAAAGGGTATATGAACATGATCACGGACAATATAGGTACCTGGGAAGAACGAGCAATTGAACAATCATGCGTTGAACGAGTAGCCTGGCCCGATCTGTTTCATGTGTTAGCGCAGTCCTTCAAAGTTATCAACATGGTTTTAAATGGCCTGACAGTCTATCCTGAGAACATGTTAAAGGAGATCCATGAGTCACGAGGAGTTTATGCTTCTAGTGAAGCTAAAGAATTTCTAAAAGAAAATGGCTTGGGACACGAAGATGCCTATCGAATTGTCCAACTCGCCTGCTTCAATGTTTTTGAATCGGAAGATGAAAAGCCATCGATAATTAAAAGTTTTGACGACTCACTTTCTGCCATGTATGCAATTTCCAGAAAAGAACCAGGGGAAATTGTTTCTATCAGAGAATTTATACCCAGAGCAGCATTGAGAGTATCTGAGACTTTAGACATCAACCAAGAAGAGGTTGATGGCTACAATAAGGCTCTAAAAGAAATTTTTTCTAAATTTTCAGTCAGGGAAAATTGGAGTCGATTATTTACTCCAGCCTTTCTACTTAAAAATGAAGCTTTCCTATATCAAAAGATATTAGGAGAATAAAAACACCACAAAAAGGAAGTCAGACAACTTCCTTTTTTTATTGACAGAAAATTAATAATGTTATAGTGTAGAACTAATTGAACCTTAAAATAATTAGAGATGGACAGAATAATAACTGAGAACATCAAAAACAATTTGAAAATTTTTCAAAGAAATTTGAATTGTTGTGGCGAGCCGCTATTTCTAGAAGAGTTAAAAACTCCGATGATTGTAGCAAAAGAAAACACAATTAGACCGGGAACAAAAATAATTCTAGCTTATCTAGGTATTGATAGTATTAAAAATAGTCATCAATATCTAATCTGGCTCGATAGCGAAGGCGGGATGGTAGTTGAAATAAATCACCCACCTCAGCCTGATATGCATATCGTTTTATCTGAGAAAGGATTGATTGGTTATGGCGAAAAAGATTTAGTTCCAATTAAGATGGAGGTAACTTGGGAAAATAAACGGCCCCAGGCAAAAAGAACCGATACTGGTGAAATTATTGAATTCTATAAACTTCCGGCAGTGGAACCACTACGGGAAACTTTTAAAGTTATTCCAATAAATTCATTCTTTATCAACAAATTATTATTCGGTAATCCGAATATTATTAATGTTAACAATGAATTAATTTTCATGAGCCCCGAAGGAGACAAATTAACCTGTCTCCATGACTCGTTATGCATTAATATGGGTAAAGATGGACCGAGATTAAGAAAGCTAATAGGTAACGCTAACTTCAACCCCGGAGAATTAAAGAAAATCATTCATGATTTTCAGGATGAAATTAATAGGTTATAAAAATAGTTTATCATCATCCACCAAAAAGACTATCAACCCGATGGTCTTTTTTATATGGAAAAATAAAAAATCCTCCGTTGTCGAAGGATTTGCCTAAAAAACATTTTTAAATTGAAAGGAGTGTTTTTACCTTTTCAATATTATATCTTTGAGAAATATCATTGCCCCTTTTTTTAATTAATTCATCATAAAGAGATGAATACTTTTTCCTGGTTATTTTGTTTTGTGCGAGCAAAGACATCAAGACTTCAAATAAGGTAATGTGAACAAAGGGATGAATAAGAACTAATTTAATTGATTCTTCAATGAAATTAATAACTGTTTCGGGATTGTTAGCTAAAAGATCTTTTTTGAAATCATCTATGTCCATGTTACTTAATTCCCCGTCTATTTTTAATTTAGAAAAATCTCGTAAAATTCCATCAAAGATTTCTCGATTAACCGGATGGTTTCCGAATTTATTGGTTTGCGCTCTAATTGAGGCTGGGTGCTGACGAAGTATTAGATCTTCCATTTTAAGATATTTTAAAGGTTCGACATTCATTTTCTTATTTTTATATTACAAGGCCAATATCAACTAGTCAAGCACTAATTAAAAAGACGAACATTTTAGTCCGTCTTTTGAAATTTAGCTCTTTGCTCCTTACTCGCTATACATATCCTGCCAAACAAGGTGGTTGCCACCAGTTAGCTTTTTGAAAAGATTGTTCAACCTGTCAGCATGGTCCTTGTCTAAGATGACTTTCTTAATTTTTTCGCCAACTAACTCCACAACATCAGCTTTTTCCGAAGGAGATACTATCAAGCTAGCCGGGTCCATAATCAGGACCTCAACTTTACGAAATCCCGATTGCTCAACTGAATTTGAGGTAATTACGTCGGCTTGAATGCCATACCTATCCCCGTTATTAAGGACAACATCAAAATATTTTTCATTTGTAGGGGTAAAAAAAACGTCTTTGCAGATTCCTTCTTTTTTATCATGGAAAGTACTGACAGTTGTTACTCGGACAAAATTGCCTTTTAATAATTTGGTTATTAATTCTTGGGTATCCATTGTTAAAGAATTTTTAAGTGTAAAAAAACAATATCATTTCATTCTGTTTTTGTCAATAATAGAATTTAACAGAATTAAAGAGTTATTATAGTATTAAGAATCAAGTTAATTGATTGTCGAACCTTAAAAACGAAATACCATGACAGAAAAACCAATTCAAATAATACCGAATTTAAAGGTCTTTTTAGAAGAAAGAGCCGCTAAACTAAGATTCTTAAATGCCGAGATCGAAGACCTCAAACTAAGATTAAACAAGGAGGCCGATGATTACAAAGAAACAGTACTTTTCTCCATCCCCATGGAAGAAACCATAGTTTTATTAAACCAGCAAATATTAGATAATTTTTTCTCAGGTTGTGAATACCCGGCATCCGGAATCTTTCTAAGAGAAATCAAAATTATTCGTACTGAATATATTGAAGACAAAGATTTTGAATATTGTCACAATGTCATTGCCAGATTTGAATTCAATAAAGAATGCTTTAATACGCATATCTCTATCAATAAATTTGCATACGACGAAGAGAGACAAGATATCAACGAAGAAACCATGGGAGTTGGCTTTGATCCTCATTTTGTGGACAAAGAAAAATTTACAGAAGTAATAAATGCTCTTATGGCCGCTCAGAAAAGAATTAAGGGCGAATAGCAAAAATCAAAAAGCACTCTACCAAAGAGTGCTTTTTTAAAACCAAAATTTTAAATTAACCAGAAATTAAGCTAACTATTATCACGCCCAGAATAACTAAAACTATACCAAAATACTGCCAGACTCCAATTCGCTCTTTGTTAAACTTTACCCCCAAAGCCATGGCCACCACGGCATAACCGGCGATTATCGGAGTAACAACCGAAAGCTCTTCGTTTTCAGTAGCTAAAGCATAGAATATCCAGGCTGTAGCATCAATAATGGCTGTAAATAAAATTAATATTTTGTGATTAATACTAATCTGCCAAAATGATTTCAATCCTCGTTTGTAGGCTATATAAATTAAGAGAAATATTGAACCCAACATCCAGGGAAACCAAATAGCTGTAAAAGCTGAGATGTTTCTGGAGGTAACTACTGTCAAAAAATTATACAAAGCACTGAAAGAAACAGCAGCAGCGGCTAGTAGCACTCCCTTTTCCCAGATTAACTTTTTACCGGCAAAAAAATCCCTGATCTTATTCTGTCCATCTTTTTGACTCTTTGATATTAGTAAAATACCAATAATGATAACCAAAATAGCCAGCACCTGAATCCAATTTAATCTTTCGTGAAAAAATATCAATCCTAAAATAATCGTGAGTGGCAATTCGCCCACCATAATCATTTCAATCACGGCTAACTTTCCTTGGTCGTAAGCCTTAAAAAGAAAAATACTATAGAGCAAACCAACGATAGTAATAATAATCAGAAATGAAAGGTTGGACCAAATAAAAATTACCGGAAAATCTTTTAAGACAAAAGGAAAGAGACTCAGCCCAGCAATTAGGTTAATCCATAATAATGTCGGCAGACTTCCAATCTTCCTAATAGTTTTTTGAATTAAAAAATCACCCACGCCCCAGAGGGCCATGGAGGTAAAAGCAAAGATAAGACTAATTTGAAATTCTGACATACTTAGAAGCTAATAAACTTTTTTAACTCTTCCCTTAATATTTCTTCTCTTTCGCCACTAAAAAACTCTCGGGCCCCGGAATCAATTCCAATATCTGTAATTACTCCTCCGGGAATAATATTATAATGAAGATGTTTGATGCTTTTGCCTAGTGCCTGACCATCACGAACTAAAACCGTACAATCATCATGACCAATTTTATTCAGAGATTTTATCCCCGCCAATACTAAAGTCAGAACATCAATATTTTCGTCCCAAGTTAAGTCTTTAATATTTTCTACATGTCGACGAGGGATAATCATCAAATGATTTTTGTGATAAGGTGCTTTAGAGTAGGTCAAAAAAGCCCTGTCATTTTCTAATAATATTCTACTTTGAATATCACTGCAGAAAGGACACTCAGTTAAATTTTGAAGATATTTAATATATTCCATATTATAATCATATTATCACAAATCTCTTGATATAACAAAAAATAGCCGTTTTATTGGCTATTTTTTATTTAACATTTAATTATTTCTTAATCAGATAACTAACATTAATCTCAATAATAATTTCTTGACTGCCACTAGGTAGGGATGGACTAACAGCGCCACCACCTAAACCACCTTTAGCCATATCATAATATGGGCTTGGAGTACCAGGAACTTGAATCAAATTTTCCCACCAGCCAACAATATCACCCAAACGGATATCAGCTGCTCGGGCTAAAACAGTCGCCTTAGCTTTAGCATCAGAGATAGCTTTAATTCTAGCCTGTTGCTTTAAATCCTCTAAATTAGAAACATCATAGCTAATACCAATAATTTGATTGGCTCCAGCCTTAGAAGCGGCTTCAACTGCCTTTCCGACTAAACCAGAATCATTCTTGATATTTTTAACCTTCACCACCAATTGTTCATTGGCATTATAACCAGACGAAGTTGAAACATTATCAATATAATCATATTGAGGTAAGAGAGAATAATTTTGAGTCTTTAAGTCCTCATCTTTAATACCACTAGCCTTCAAAGCGTTGATGATATTGTCCATCTTCCCGTTTAGTTGTTGCAAAGCTTCATCAGCCTTAGCCACCTTGTCAATTTGAACCCCAATAGTGATACTGGCGACATCTGGTTGATAGGAAATCTTTCCTTGTCCAATTACTGAAACCTGGTATTGAGTTTGATTCACAATGCGATCGCGGATGATCGCTACAACGATAATTCCAGTCAAAAGAACCATACCAACGATCATAATAATAATCTTCGGGATCTTGTGACCGCAACAAACTTGATCTTTGTCCATAATGTTAAAGTTAATTTTAATTAAGATAAAGAGCGATTAAGCGCCCTAAATAATGACCTAAAGTTAAAACTAAAATCGCGATAAATAAATGCTCTCTAATGACCTTAATTGGTTTTAATTTTTGTTCTCGCGCTAATTGGTAACTAACTGAGGACAAAACAATCATTCCCCAGACGATTGAAATCCAGAAAGCTAATTGAATACTAAAAACTATAAAAGGAACCAAGAAACTTAAAGCAAAAATTAATTTAGCTAAGAAGGTTGAAATAGTTGCTTCCCAAATTTCTCGCGGAGTGGAACTATTTTCCGACTCAACCGAAACATGTATTCCTAAAGCATCAGAAAAAGCATCGGCAATAGCAATGGTTATAATACCACTGATAATTACCAAACGTGATCCAGTACTAGAATCAAGGCCAGTGATTAAACCAAGGGTGGTAATCACGGCTGATGTTAAACCAAAACTCAAACCTTTTCTAAGAGATAATTTCATATACAATTATTCTAACATAATTCAGAAAACAAGAAAAGAAGTATTAATTAAATTTTGACCCTTTTCATGAGCAAAGAATTCAAAACTACACTAATAGACGAGAAGGACATGGCGGCAGCTGCTAAAACTGGGTTAAGAAGCCAACCAGTAAAAGGATAGAACGCGCCAGCAGCCACTGGGATAGCAATAAGATTATAAAAGAAAGCCCAGAAGAGATTCTGTTTAATCTTTCGGATAGTTAACTTAGAGATTAAAATCGCCTTAGTCAACTTTTCCAAATCTCCATGAAGTAGAGTAATATCAGCCGTTTCAATTGCAATGTCTGAACCAGTAGACATAGCAATTGAAACATCAGCTGCGGCCAAAGCCGGAGCATCATTAACTCCATCCCCAACCATAGCTACTAATTGACCAACATGTTGAGCTCGATATTCCAATATATTTTCACCTTTAGCTTGAGGCAAAACTTCAGCAATCACCTCGCTGATTCCAACCTGTTGAGCAATATATTGAGCAGTATCCAAATGATCACCACTTAACATCACCACTTTTACTCCGATCTTTTGCAAAGCTTGAATTGAGTTCTTGGCCTCAGGCTTAATTGGATCAGCAATAGTCATTAAAGCTAACAAAGATTTTTTATTAGCTAAAAAAATAATAGTTTTTCCAGCCTGGGCCAGATCGTTAATGATCTGATTATATGGCACCAAACTTAAATTATTATCCAGCATCAACTTCTGATTACCCAAAAAATATTGTTGACCATTAATCTCAGCCATAACCCCTAAACCAGCAATGGCCTTGAAACCGACAAGGTCCGAAAGTTTTATCTGCTTCTCGGCTCCATAAGCCATCACGGCCTGGGCCAAAGGATGTTCTGAATATCTTTCAAGTGATTTGAAGATCGAAAGAACTTCAGTATCACTTCGATCAGAAGTGAAATTAATAAAATCAATCACGGCTGGCTTTCCCTGAGTAATGGTTCCGGTTTTATCCATTAAAATAATTTTAACTTGATGAAGTTTTTCTAAGGCCGTAGCATTCTTAATCAAAATTCCCTGTCGACTAGCCAAGCCAGTTCCCATAATAATTCCGGTCGGAGTGGCCAAGCCCAAGGCACAAGGACAAGCAATTACCAAAACAGCCACAAAACAAGAAATAGCCAGTGGCAATGATTCAGCTAATTGATTATTATATAAACCAATAGATATCCAAGAGAAGAAAGTTATTCCAGCAATAATCATAATAAAAGGCACAAAGAATTGAGAAATTTGATCAGCTAGGCGCTGGATTGGAGCCTTAGAACCTTGGGCCTCCTCAACAGCCCTAATGATATTGGCTAACAAGGTATCCGGACCTAATTTAACCACCTTAAACTTGAAATATCCCTGTTGGTTAATTGTTCCACCAATCACCGAGTCACCACTTTTTTTAGAAACAAGCATTGACTCTCCAGTCATCAGAGATTCATCTAAGTCAGACTCGCCTTCAATGATCACACCGTCAGTCGGGACCTTTGTTCCCGGACGAACAATCACAATATCGTTTAATATTAAGTGTTCCACCGGAATCTCCAATTCTTTTCCTTCGCGCCAAACCAAGGCTGTTTTAGCCTGAAGATTTAAAAGTTTTTCAATTGATTCTGAGGTTCTAAGTTTAGCCTTAGCCTCTAAATATTTACCTAAATAAACAAAACTACTAACAATAATTGTGGCATCAAAATAGAGATTGGCCGGCAAATTATATTTACTAATTAATATTGGGATAAATAGTAGAATTGAAGAATAAATATAAGCTGTTAAAATTCCCATTCCAACTAGCGTATCCATATTAGCTCTTCCGGTTCTAAAAAAATTAAACAAAGACTTAATGAAACCCTGACTAATATACCAGAGAATAAAGGAAGCTAAAATAAAATTAATCACATTAAAAACCATGACCCCTGAGACAATAAATTGTTGACCGCCTGAGAGATCCCAAATCATCGCCAATAAACTATAAATAATTATTGGTAAAATAATTAATATTTTATTTTTTTGAATTTGAATCTCCTGTTTATCCGCTTGAGACTTATTAAAATCAGTTAATTTTAAATCATAGCCCAATGGTTTTATCTTTTTATTTAATTCCGCTATAGAAGTTTGAGATTCGTCAAACTCTAAAGCAACCTTTTCATTAGCCAAATTGACATTAATTGTTTTAACGCCAGCGCTAGCTCCTAATGTTTTTTCAATCAAAAGAGCGCAACTGGCGCAATGCATTCCAGAAACCGGCAAAACTATCTTTTTTATATTATCCATATATTTAGAATTAAATATTTATTTTTCAACTACTTCAAAATAACCGGTATACATTCCCATCGAGCAAGAAAATTTTATCTTCCCAATCTCAGTTGGAGTAAACTCAACTACATTTTCACCTGCTACTAACATCTTTCTGATCTTTAGACTTTTGACCACTAGAGCGCTAGCACAAGAATAAGGGGCCTTGGCATCAATTATCCATTTAACTGGCACCCCCTTAATAATTTTAAATGAATTGGGAGAATAACCACGACTATTTTCTTCCATCCGAGCCACCTGAACACCGTCTTCAATTTTGACGTTAGGATCAATTGAACTTATCTGCTTAGAGCTGGCTGCCGGCAACAATTCACTAAAATCTACACCAGAAAGACGTAGAACGTTAGCAATATTTAATATGCCAAAAATAATTAAGATAACACTGATTACCTTATAAAAAAACTGTAGTCGTTTCCCTTTCAAAACTGCCACTAATCCGCCTAAGGTTAATAGCCCCGGAGTTGTTCCAAGAGCAAAAAGGGCCATAATCAAGCCACCAGCCAAGAAATCAGCACTAGAAATAGCATAAACTTGCATAGCCTGGGTAAAACCACAAGGCAAAAAGAAGGTTAAAGCTCCAGACAATAGAATTCTAGACCAAACCATTTCAGCTTCTTTTTTGACCGTTGAAAATCGACGACCGATAAATTTAGGTAGAGTTAAGTTGACCTTTTCTAAACCTGGGAATAAACCAGTCATCTTCAACCCCATAAAGATCATAATTAGAGCTGCCAAGAAAGTAATAGAACTAATAGCCAGAGTAGAAAGCTGAAAAGCTTCGCCCACCAATCCCAAAAGGCCACCGAGTATAAAATAACCGCCGATTCTTCCAAGATTAAACAGAAGATGAGGTTTAAATTTTGACCAAATATTTTGAGTTGGATGATTTTTAGAATAATTAGCGGAAATCCCCAAAACTAAACCACCGACCAGAGACATACAACTAGAAAAACCAGCCGTTAAGCCAACTAAAATAATTAATGGCCAGGTCATATTATTAGAATTTAAATCCCAATTAAACCAAGCCAGTTTTTTAGAAATTAGAAAAATTATCATTAAAACCAAAAAGATCAAAAAAATATTTAAATAATCTTTCCCAGTTATCGTTTTTACATCCTCCTTTTTTCCATCTTCATTTACTCCATAGCCTAATTTTATAATCACCTCTTTAACCCGATTCAGATCTAGATCACCTTGATAAGAAATAGAAATTAACCCCTTGGATTGACTAACCTCAACATTAACAACCCCAGTAATGTTTTTAATCTCAACCTCGAGCAATAACTCGCATGATCGACAATGCAAACCGGAAACCGACAAGGAAGTTTTTTTAAGATCTGCCATATAATTATTATTTGTTAACTAATTTACTAACTTGTAAGATCTCGGCTACCATTTTTTGTTTTAATTTTTCATTACTGGAAGCCATAGCATTTTTAAAACAAGAATTTAAATGACCAGCCATCAAATTCTGATGCGCTGACTTTAAAAGACCAATGGCCGCTAAATTCTGCTGCATAATATCAACACAATAATCTCCAGCCTCAACCATCTTAATAATCTTACCCAAAAGACTCTGGGATTTTTTTAAACTAATTAAAGCTTCGGACTTCGAATTCTTAGTAATCATATAAGTTAAATTATTTTATTATACCTACACCCTAGGTATAGGTATAATAGCATTACGGAAAAAAAGAGTCAATAAAAAAATAACGGTCTTTTGAACCGTTATTTTAGTTTAGATTTGCGTTTTCTGGCTTTCTTTGTCTTATGTTGAAGACTATGGAGAGAGCGTGACTTTTGGGTCACCGCTAAAATTGTTAAGACGGCAATATAGGAAGAAATGACCGAGCTAGGCAAACGGTAGCTTTTCTGTAAAATTAAATCAAGACTGACAATAATTAAAATTAAAGCTGTCCAGCCAATAACAAAGATTTCACCTGGATGTTGATCTTTGTGACAATTATACCAACGTTCAAACTCCTTATTGCCAACATAAACAGCCAAAACACCGATATAAATAAAACCGAATATTTCCAAAGCTTCAAAAATGAAATTATCATTGATAAAATCCCAGATGATAAAAATAAAATACATACCAGACCAGAAATTAGCCAGATATTGCCAGAAATTAAATTTTCTCTTTGGCCACTCAAACATATGATTTAAATTACCTTAAATTATAACATAATTTTTCAAAATAACCTAAAACTATTAGAAACAAAAAAGAGGCTATCGAGTCGATAACCTCTAATTTTAGCTAATTACTAGAAATTAATTGGAAAAACAACCTGCTTGTCATTTTGAGATAATCCGGACGGATTATCTTTCTGTAGAACCAATGATCCGGTAGAGCTAGTTGGTTTGGTAAAAACAATACTCGCCTTAAACGGCACAAAACCGGTAGTCATCCAAGATTCTTGAGCTTGGGCTACTCCTCGCCCTAATTCCTGACCAGATTGATCTAAAACCTTAACCGGGAAGGATCCTTCAAAAAACCAGGTGCCAAGAGCACTACCTTCAATTGAGAGTGGACTAGAAACTATTTCTCCGACTTTAAAATTATCTAATTTAACCTCAGTAATACTAGAAACGGTCTTAGCTCTCTCTACGTGGCGTAACGCTGGCATAACAGCTTCAGTACCGTATTCATCTCGAACTTGACCATAATTAACTATGAAGGTCACAATCAACATGAAAACCAATGCCGAAAAAACACCAACAATAATTGAAATTCGAGAATGGCGATTAGTTAATAATAATCCAGCTAAAATAAATAAAACTGGCCAAATAAATTGAAAATTGAAATTAGTCATTGGCAAAAAACCGAGATTACGACTTAAATAGAATAAGC
>JBAYNC010000010.1:0-16419 GCA_041679025.1 Patescibacteria group bacterium | reverse complement strand
GTTGCTTATCGTCTGGCTGAGGAAGGGTTAGAGCTGGTTAAGAATATTCGTGATACTAATTTTATCCAAAACACTACCAGTACCCCAGTCGCCTGGGATCGATATCTTGTTGCTTCTTCCACTGGTAGTCTTTACCGGGTTGATTATGCTAATTTTCAACCGACAGCCGTAGCTGATATTTCCGAGGCTCAATTACAAATATCAACCGGTACTGATCCGGGGTTTTATTTACATGATGATAGTTATTCTGATAGCGTTTTTAGTCGAATGATTACTATAATCTCCGATGGAGTTGCTTCATCTTCAGTTTCTTCGCTGGTAACTTGGTCTGATCAAGGGCAGGATTATCAGGTAGAGTTAAAATCAATGATTTATGATTGGAAATATTAGAAAACCAGCTTTTACGTTGCTAGAAGTCATTGTCTCAGTGGCTATTTTTAGCGTGATAGTTTTAATATCAACACAAATTTTTCAATCGGTTGTCAGCTCTCAGGTCAAGAGCTTCTCTGAGACAGCCCTTCAAGACGAAGCTAAATATTTCTTAGAAGTTTTTACTCAGGAGGTCCGTGGTGCTTTAAAGAATACGACAGGGGCTGGTCTTTGCAGCGACAATTTGCCGGCTGGCTATACTTATAGCACTGATGGCGATGTTTTATACTTTAGCAATAAATTAGGTGAGTGCGTTTCTTATTACCGGGAAACTGATTCGGACGGGATATCCCGGTTAGTTTTAAACCGAGATGGAGCTCCTTTTTATATCAGTTCTGATAAAATTAATATTCAAAGTCTAAAGTTTGTGGTGGCTGATTCGGCCACTGTCCAACCACTAGTTACGGCTAATTTCACAATCGTTTCTAAAACTAGTCCTGAGCTTTCGGCTCTAAATATCCAAACCAGTATTAGTTCTGGTTGGAGTTCTAATTAATATGAAAATAATTTCCAAAAAATTATCCGGTAGTGCCTTACTAATATCTCTTCTGATCTTAGCCAGTATTTTTATTATTGCTTTTGGGGCTGGTTATTTATCTTTTTTTAATGCTAAAAATGCTGATCTTTATCAGCAATCAGCTCGTGCTCGTTTAGCGGCTGAAGCTGGAGTGGAAAGAATGAGGTGGGAGTTAGGGCATAATGATTTTAATCTGGAGACTCAATGTGGTTCCCGTATTTTGGAGACTGATATGGACCTTGGTTATTATTATTTAAAATGTACTTTAGACGCCAATAATAGTCCTCGGGTTCAGGCTGTCGGAGTCTACAAAAATAGTTCGGTTGTTTTAGATACCGGATTTTGCTATGACGCTGATGTTGAGTGCTCCAGTTCTTGTTTAATTGGATCTTTGTGTGGCGGTGGAGTGCTTTTTTCAATTGATCCGCTTATCGTTTCTGCTCCTTCGGCCTGCACGGATGTCGGCGGGACTGATTGTGATAATTCTTTTTCAGACGTTGATACTATTAGTTTGGCCTGGGATGATGCCGTAACTCCATCTTCGACCACTGCCATTGATGAATCTGATGGTCGAGTCAATGCTTCGCTTTTGGCTGGGGCAAATTATCTTGGTTCTAATTTTTGCGCTGATTTGGCAATTAATAGCTTCTCAGATTGGTATTTGCCGGCTAAAAATGAATTAGATTTAATGGTACGAAATAGTAATTATTGTACGCAGAATTCTCAAGGTCCAATTCCTCTCTGTCAGCATGGCACGAGCACTTCTCCTATTATTGATGGTTTTTCCGGTGTTGGTCCCTATCTAAGTTCAACGGAATACAGTTCTGATGGATATTTTTCTCAACGTTTTGTTGATGGAGCATCAGCTACTTCCACTAAGAGCGTTGGAGCTTTGCTTCGCTGTCTGCGTCGGCCAATATAATCTAAATTTATTTTATGACTAAAGCTGAAGCTCAATCTCGGATTAATAAGTTAAAACAAGAAATCGATTTACATCGTTATAATTATCATGTTCTAGATTCCATTACTTTAAGTGAAGCTGCTTTGGATGGTTTGAAACATGAGCTTTTTAGGTTGGAGCAGGAATTTCCGGAATTAATTACTCCTGATTCTCCGACACAGAGAGTGGGAGGGAAGCCTCTGGATAAATTTAGAAAGGTGGAGCATTCTAAACCAATGCTCTCTTTGTTTGATGCTTTCTCTGAACAGGATTTGATTGACTGGGAAGAGCGGTATAAAAATTATGCTGTGGCTAGTGGCATTAAGTTACCTAAAATTGAATATTATTGCGAGCTTAAGTTGGATGGCTTAGCTATTACTTTAAAATATGAAGATGGATTGCTGGTTCAGGGAGCTACTCGGGGTGATGGTAAAATTGGTGAAGATGTCACGCAGAATATTAAGACCATTGAAAGTATTCCTTTGAAGTTGAAGCAATCACTTCCGGGGATTATTGAGGTTCGGGGCGAGGCTATTATGCCCAAATCAGTTTTAGTGAAATTAAATAAAAAATATGCTAAAGAAGGGAAGCCACTCTTGGTCAACACTCGAAATGCGGCGGCTGGTTCTATTCGTCAATTAGATTCCAAGGTTGTTTTTACCCGCCAATTGGATTTTTATGAATATGACTTGGTGGCCCCAGCTAAAACTCGGCTAGAAGCTGACAGCATTTGCAAGGCGCTTGGTTTCAGGACGGTAAAATATAATAAGGTTTGTGATAATTTAGAAGAGGTTTTTGCTTTTCATCATTATTGGGAAAAACAGCGGGAGAAATTAGATTATAATATTGATGGTGTGGTGGTAAAAATTAATCAATTGGATGTTTGGGATAAATTAGGAATTGTTGGTAAGGCTCCTCGCTATGCGATGGCTTATAAATTTGCGGCTGAACAAGCAGTAACTAAGATTAATGATATTGTTTGGCAGGTGGGAAGAACTGGAATTTTGACCCCGACCGCTGTTTTAACTCCGGTCCTGGTGGGCGGAGCAACTATTTCTCGGGCTACTTTGCATAATTTAGATGAGATTAAGCGCTTGGGACTAAAAATTGGTGATACTGTGGTGATTGAAAGGGCTGGTGATGTTATCCCAAAAGTAGTTCGGGTTTTGCCTAATTTACGTTCTGGAGCTGAAAAAAATATCTCTGTCCCAAAGTTTTGTCCTATTTGTGATAGTCCAGTCCGTCAGACCGAAGGGGAAGTCGCTTATCGTTGTACTAATAAAAAATGTTATGCTGTCTCCTTGCGGAGCTTGGAACATTTTGTTAGCAAAGGAGCAATGGATATTGATGGTTTAGGGCCGAAGATTATTGAGCAACTTTTAACTGTTGGACTTATCAAGGATGCGGCTGATTTATATTCTTTACAGAAAACTGATTTAGATAATCTGGAGCGCTTTGCCGAGAAGTCGGCTGACAATTTAATTTTAGCTATTTCTGAGCGGAAAGAAGTGGAGTTGGGTCGCTTTTTGTATTCTTTGGGAATATTACATATTGGTGAAGAGTCGGCTCGATCTTTGGCTCAGCTGGTTATCGGTCGCCGAAAGATAAAGAATAAGACCATGGCCATTTCGGAGTTGAAGCTAATTGTTGGTTCTTTGTCTTTAGAAGACTTGGCTCAAGTGTCTGATTTTGGGCCAGTAGTATCTAAATCAATCTATGAGTGGTGGCACGACGAGCATCACGAAAAATTATTGACTAAGATGGAGGCTAATGGTTTGAGTTTAAAAATAGTTGAGCCGAAGATAAAAATCAAGGACAATCCTGTCTTTGCCAAGAGTTTTGTTTTGACTGGAGCTCTTTCTAGTTTGACAAGAGATGAAGCAAAAGATAAAATTAGGGCATTGGGAGGTAAAATATCCGAGTCTGTTAGTCGCTTGACTGATTATGTGGTAGCCGGAGATGACCCGGGCAGTAAATATGAAAAGGCTAAAAAATTGGGAGTCAAAATTTTAACCGAGACGGAATTTATTAATTTGCTTAAATAATTATGAGCTTAAAGCTTTCGGAAATTGAGCATGTCGCTGCTTTATCTAAACTAGGATTAAGCGCTTTAGAGTTGAAAAAATACGGTCAGCAATTAACCGCGATTTTAAGTTATATTGATAAATTAGCCGAGGTTGATACGAGCCAAGTTGAAACTGTAACGAGATTAGGGGATGATTTTAATATTTGGGCTAAAGACGAAGCAATTATTTGGGATAGCGATGGAGGGCAGATTGCTTTGAGCCAAGCTATGGCTATTAAGGATGGACAAATTAAAGTCCCTCGAGTTTTGGAATAAATAATATGAATTTGAATCAATTAACTATTAAAGAAGCCAGAGAGCTTTTAGATAAAAAAGAGATTACATCTTTGGATTTAACCAGAGCTTGTTTAAAGCGGATTAAATTAGTTGACCCCAAGCTTAAAGCCTTAATTACTCTTTGTGAAAAAGAGGCTTTGGATTTGGCGCGTCAGGCTGATCTAAGATTGGCTAAAGGCGAGAAGGGTTCGCTCTTGGGCATTCCTTATCTAGTTAAAGATAATTTACTTACCAAGGGCATTAAAACAACGGCTGCTTCTAAAATGTTAGAAAATTATATTGCCCCTTATAACGCTACGGTTATTTCTAAGTTGGAGTTAGCTGGAGCAGTTTTGTTGGGTAAAACTAATTTAGATGAATTTGCTCATGGAGCCTCAACGGAAAATTCAGCTTTTTTTACCACTAAGAATCCATGGGATTTAAAGCGAGTTCCGGGTGGTTCTTCGGGCGGTTCAACTGCGGCTGTGGCGGCTGATCTCTGTTTATTTGCTCTTGGTAGTGATACCGGTGGTTCAATTCGCCAGCCAGCTAGTTTTTGTTCGGTAGTTGGTCTAAAGCCTAGCTACGGCCGGGTTTCTCGTCATGGACTGATGTCGATGACTTCTTCTACGGATGTTGTCGGGCCAATAACTAAAACAGTTGAGGACAATGCTTTAGTTTTGGAGGTCATTGCCGGAGCAGATAATTATGATTCAACTGTCAGTCGCAGTAAGGTTGAAAAATATAGTAAAAATTTAAATAAAAATATTAAAGGTTTGAAGATTGCTTTTCCGCGGGAGTGTTTTAACTCAGATTTGTCTCCGGCTGTCAGAAAGGTGATGGATGAAGCTCGCGCGACACTTGTTGCCTTGGGAGCTTCAGTAGAGGAAATTAGTTTGTCCCATACAGAATATGGTATTTCCGCTTATTATATTATTACTCCTTCTGAGATTAGTTCCAACTTGGCTCGCTTTGACGGTTTCCGCTATGGCTATCGATCAAAGGTCAAGGCCGGAGAGTCTTTAAATAATATTTATTTAAAAAATCGGGGTGAAGGTTTTGGTCCGGAAGTTAAACGTCGGATTATGCTTGGTACCTATGCTTTGTCAGCTGGTTATTTTGATGCCTATTACAAAAAAGCTCAATCTGTTAGAATGTTAATTAGTCAGGAGCTTAATGAGGCTCTAGAAGAATTTGATGCCATTATCACTCCAACTTCACCACATGTCGCTTTCAAAATTGGTGAGCAAAACCAAGATCCTTTGCAAATGTATTTAGAAGATATTTTTGTTTCTGGTCCTAGTCTAGCTGGGTTACCAGCCATTTCTGTCCCGGCTGGCTTTATCGGTGGTTTGCCACTGGGTCTTCAAATCATTGGAGGGAAGTTTAAGGAGGGAACAGTACTTCAAATAGCTAATAATTTTGAAAAGAAGACTGGTTGGCATAAACATAAAGCTCAAATTTAAATTTTAAATAATATAAATAATAATTAAAAAATATGAAACGACGTTCAACTCTTTTAATCGCTCTGATTGCTGTTAGTTTAGTTTTAGTTATTTTGGTTGTCAGCCAAAAGACCGGGGTTAATGTTCCGCTCTTGGGTGATAACAAGAATGCTAGTGAAAGTGATGAATTAGTGAAAAATAATGGCTCGGCTATTAATGGCAACCAGGATAATACAATTATTCCAGCCATATCTTCCAGCGATCAATTATTGTTAGGGAAGAAGGGCGCGCCTTTGCAAATGGTAGTTTATGAAGATCTAACTAACTCCTATAGTTTTAGCTATAGCGAAACATTAAAACAGGTTATTCAAGATTTTCCTGGCAAATTAGCCATTTATGTCCGACCTTATTTCGAAGCTGATAATACTCTGGGATTAGTCTATCAAACAGCTGTTGCTTGTGCGGGGAAGGAAGGAAAATTTAGCGAATTACGTGATTTTATCTTTCAACAAAAACCAATCACTTCCCAGGCCCTAGTTGACGGCGCTAAAAAAATAGGCTTAAATGAAGCTACCTTCTCTGGTTGTTTAAGTGGTCCTGATGTTCAGTCGGCGATTGATCAGTCAGTGTCTCGTGTGAGGATGAAATCTGTTTTTGGTGCTCCGACCAGTGTTTTAGACGGAGAGATCATCACTGGGGCCAGAGCAATTAGTGATAACACCAATGGCGAAGATGAAGATATTGAAGGTTTAAGGAGTATTATCAATCGTCATTTGCTTAAGAAATAGAAGTAGTACGGAGAGTTCGCATAGTGGCCGAGTGCGCTCGCTTGGAAAGCGGGTATACCTTAATCGGTATCGAGGGTTCGAATCCCTCACTCTCCGCAGATTCAAAATAGCCCTAAATTGGGGCTATTTTTTGATAGGGGGTTTGTCTCTTTGGAATTTCTGTTTGATTTTTGGGTGATTTAGTGATATTTTAATAGTATAGTAAAGATTGAGTTAATTAAAGTATAAAAATATGGATTTTGAAAAAAATAATAGAGCAGAAAAAGAACCCATTATTAAAACTAAGACAATAACCGCTCAAGATTTAAAAGATTATATTTATAAGGGCGAGTCGCTTCCTCAAGATGAGCGTTTCTTGTCAACCAAAGAAGGTGGCGTTTTTAAATATTTTGCACTTGAAGATTTAATTGATTTTAGGGAGAAGGATGATAATTTTTATTCAGTTGTTGAAATGGATGATAAAGTTGTGGGACTATCTGGTCTTAAAAAAGATCCTGACAGAGAAAAAAATCTTTGGATGATGTTTGTGTCGATTGATCCCAAATATCAAGGCAAGGGATATTCTCGAAAATTAGTTGAAGAAGTTTTTGAATTTGCTAAAAATAATGGTTGTTCTCTGCGGCCTTCTATGTATTCTGAAGAAGGTGAAAAACGGTTAAAAAGAATTATTCAGGAGTTTGCCGAAAAAACCTCGGTTCAATTAGTTGATAATTATGGTCGAAATTTATAAAGGTTTTTAGGTGTTTTGTAAGACAATCGCTCCAACTGCATCCCACCCTCTCCGCAGATTGTAAATAGCCCTATTTAGGGCTATTTTTAATATATAAACATAAATCTTAAGTTTTAAAGTGGTTCCGATATTCTGTGATATGTATTTAAAAACAGGGTTTTGAATCCATTTTTTAGTGAAAAAGTATGTTTAGTGGCATGTATTTACTAATCATTGACATTTATTAGTGAATAATGTATACTATTAGTATATTAATAATAAAAGTATATGGCTATCACAAAACCGATAAAAAATTATATTACCACTTTAAAAAGTGAATTTGATTCTCTGCGTAAAGGGAAAGAATCGCTGTTAGTAATGATTGATGAGGTTGAGGCTCCAGAAAGTGTTTATAATTCTAATGCTATTGAGAACTCAACCCTTACGTTAAAGGAGACGGAAAAAATTCTTTTAGATATGGAAGTGTCTCGCGATGTATCTGTTCGTGAGGTTTATGAGGCAAAAAATCTTGCCCGGGTTATTGCTTATATGCGTAATAAAGTTCAGGAAACAGAAATTAGTAAAGAAATTATTTTACTACTACATCAAATGCTTATTAGTGGGATCAATGATGAAATCGCAGGACGTTTTAGAAAGTCAGGTGAATATGTTCGTGTTGGGACACATATTGCTCCGGCCCCAGAACTCGTAGAAAAAATGATTGATGAGATAATGCTTAAATATACAAGCGACTTATCGGAATATTTTTTAGATAAAATTGCTAAATTTCATTTAGAATTTGAAACTATCCATCCATTTTGCGATGGTAATGGTCGCATTGGGCGCATTTTAACTTGTTTCCAACTTCAAAGATTTGGCTTTCCAATGATTATTATTCGTGATCGCGATAAGAAAGATTATTATAAATCTTTTGATAGGTATAGAGAGCAAAAAAGTACGAAACAAATGGAAAAAATTGTTTCGTTGGCCCTTACAGAATCTTTGCACAAAAGAATTACATATCTTAAAAGTGAAAAGATAATCACCTTATCGGATTTAATTAAAAATAATAATCTATCAGCTTCAGCAATAACAAATGCTGCTCGCCGTCAGAATATCCCAGCTTTTCGGGAGAAGGGTGTTTGGAAAATTTCCGAAAGCTTTATTTATAATCCGGGGAAGAAAGGCAATGTATCAATATCAGAAAAAATTTAATAATTTTTTAAAAATATCTTAGCGACTAGATTATTGCTCCAACTTGCAGTCGACCCCGTTAGGGGTTCTTATATATTACGTGTAATAAAATGTCTTTAATGATGGGAGCGGCTTGTGCTGATGCTAAAAGTTGTTTGGCCGTTGGTTCCGTAGTTCCTAGGGGGGGGGTAATTCTGAAAGCTAAATAATATAATTATATTGTCATGCTAAATAGAAAAACTATCTTGTTTGATTTTTTTGGGGTTATTTGTTCCGAAATAGCTTATTTGTGGTTTTCTAAGCATCTTAAAGATAACCATGATGTTAAAGAAAAATATTGTCGCCCGGTAGATTTGGGCCAGCTTTCGGAATCAAATTTTTTTAAGAAGCTTGGTTCTTTGGCCAACATTGATCCAGCCGAGATTAGGGCTAGTTGGTTATCTTCGGCGCGGGTTAATCATGACCTGGTTAAAATAATTATGAAGTTAAAAGATTCATATAATATTGTTTTAGCCTCTAATTCGCCCTCGCCTTTAATTAGAGAGATTCTAAAAAAGAATGATTTAGAAAAATTATTTGATCAGATTATAATTTCGGCTGAGATTGGACTCGCTAAGCCGGATAGAGAATTTTTTGAAAAAGTTTTGACGACACTCAATAAAGCACCGGAGGATATTCTATTCTTTGATGACAGTATTGATAACGTTAATGCCGCTTTGGAGTTGGGTTTTAAGGCGGTTTTATTTTCCGGTCCTAATGTTGTTGTCGGATCTCTAAAATTTTTAAATTTATGAAGTTAGAAGTTAAAGAACCATATTTATCATTTATTTTAAATGGCCAGAAGACTATTGAGGGGCGTTTGAACAAGGGTAAGTTTAAGGACTTGGTCGTTGGAGATATATTAGCTTTTGCTTTAACTGACAGACTGTTTATTGTCAGGCAAATCGATTTTTATAATAGTTTTAGGGAGATGATTGTTAGCCAGGGCGTGAAAAATGTTGTTCCCGACAAAGATACCGTGGAAGAGGCGGAGGCTGTTTATTATAAATTTTATACTAAAGAGCAGGAGAGAGAATTCGGGGTTTTAGCCATTAGAATTGAGGCCCTATAGTATGTTAGTAAATTTTGATCAGCAGGTATTTATTTGGATCACTGAAAATAGGAGTATCCTCGGAACTGCTATTTTTTCTTTTTTCAGTTTTTTAGGAAATTGGCAATTTGTTATTTTATTTCTGCTAGTTATTGTCGTTATTTTAATTGTTAAAAAGAAATTTTCATTTATCGTCCCCTTATTATTGTCTGTCCTGGGATCAGCGGCTCTAACTTTTTTGGGAAAATTATATTGTCAGAGGCCCCGACCAAGTATTTCAGTTTTTGCAGAAACTGGATATTCTTTCCCTAGCAGTCATGCCACTGTGGCTGCTTCTCTCTGGCTCTTTTTGGCTTTTATGATGGCGGGGAAGGGATCTAAGATGTTTTATATTATTGCTTTATTTCTAATTATTTTGATTGGATTCAGTCGAATTTATCTGGGGGCTCATTATGTGAGCGATGTTTTGGCTGGTTATTTAGTCGGCTTCTTGGGCTTTATGATTGGTGTAATTTTATTTGAGAGAAGAGCAGGGAACAAGTAGTTTGACCTTTCGTCTTATTACCGTTAAGATTGGCTTATAACCAATAATTGTATGAAGTCATTAAAATGTGGTCTAATTATCTCTTTCTTGGCTTTTTGTGTGGCAACTCCGGCCCTGGCTTTTCCGGAGGACAATCTCTCTTTTCGTCTAAACGGAAAAATCCTTTTAGACGTTGAAAACAAGGGTGAAGCTTGGTATGTTTATCCGGGTGATTTTCATCGTTATTATTTGGGTACTCCTGACGATGCCTATCAAATCATGAGAAATTTGTCGCTGGGCATTTCTAATGATAATTTTTCTAAAATTGAGACTGATGTTCCCGATAGGTTTAGGGGGTTAATTTTATTAAAACCGGAAGATGCCGGTCGCGCTTATTATGTTAGTCCGGTTGATAAGTCATTGTCTTATCTGGCTAGTGCTGAATCCGCCTTTGCCCTAATGCGAGGATCATCGTTGGGAATTACTAGCGATGATCTAAAAACTATTCCTGTTGGAAAAGTGATGCTAGACGATACTGGAAAAGAGATCTCTCGTCAGTGGCAATACTTGGGTTGGTGGGGAAAAATCAATCGGAATTATGTTCCGGTAATGTTTGAACCGAGGGTTGACTCTAAGAGACTGGGAACTTTTTTTACTAATAATAATGTTAAGGTTTTGGGGGTAAAAAAGGTGGGGGGTACTTTCTGGTATCAAATTGATGGTGGTGCTTATCCCGGAGCCTATATTAATTCTGTTTTTGTCAGCGCTATGGCTCAACCGACACCACCAAAGGATTTAACTATCCCAGCTGATGTGAAGACTGATGATTATTGGGTTGATGTTGATATTTCTAAGAAGATTTTGACTTTATATAAATTTGATCAGGTTGTTATGGCAACCTATATCGCCGTTGGTAATCGAGAGACTCCTACTATTTTAGGTAATTATAATGTCTGGCTGAAAGTTAAAAAGACTAGAATGAGAGGGGCTCCACCACTTGCGACCCATGTTTATGATTTACCTGATGTCCCCTGGACAATGTTTTATCAAGGTTCGTATTCCGTCCATGGAACTTATTGGCATGATGAATTTGGTTCTTCTCGGAGCGCTGGTTGCACTAATGTGACTCAGGGCGACGCTAAATTTATTTTCGATTTAACTGGCCCAGATATGGGCAATTTAGATTCTGTTCGTTCAACAGCCGATAATCCTGGAATGGCAGTTTACAATCATTATTAATTTAATATCTTTGGCTGTTAGCATAATCGGTGCCAATTTCAGAGAATATCTAATCGTATGGACTATCGCCGCTTTAAAAGCCGAAGAGTTTGGTTGCATTTAATTTCTCTCCCGATTATTTGGTTGCCACTTTTAGCCGTTATCCTTTTGGATATTCTAGGTGAAATTTATCATCAAATCTGCTTTCCGATTTATGGCCTGGAGAAAGTCAAAAGGTCAGAATATATTCAAATTGTTGATAGAAATAAATTACAGTATCTTAATTTTTCGGAAAAATTAGGTTGTATGTATTGTGGTTATGTTAACGGTTACTTACTTTATCTAAAAGAAATCGCTGGTCGAACTGAAAAATATTGGTGTGGTATTATGCATCAGAAAAAGCCTGGTTTTAGGATTCAGGTCAGCCAGGTGGAGAATAATTTTTCACCTTACGGCGATCAAGCAGAATTTGAAGCTAAGTATCCTCTAAAATAGTATTTTTTGACACTAGAGGGTTAAAAATGCTATTATTTAAGGATAAAATTTGAATTTTTAACTATTTTTTTATGCCTGCTAAAAGTAATGCTATTGTTCCAGGGATTTCCGCCGGTGAAATAGACCAAACTAAGGACGTCTATCACTCCTTGCAAGAGAAATTAGAATATCTTTTTGATTCTTTAGCTCGAGAAAAAATCAATCTGGAGTTACAGATGATTGAAGCTAAGAAATTTAAGTTGGCCGTTGATAGTGCTTCGGATAATATTGTTATCACCGATTCAATGGGCACTATTTTTTATGTTAATAAGGCGACTGAAAAGAATACTGGTTATACTTTTAATGAGTCGGTCGGCAAAAATCCAGGTAAGTTATGGGGCGGGAAGATGACCAAGGAATATTATGCCGATATGTGGAATGTTATTAAGACCAGGAAAGAAGTTTTTGTTGGGCAATTTAATAATGTTCGAAAAAATGGCGAAAAATATATTGCCGCTGTCGATATTTCTTCAGTCTTAGACGAGCAGGGTGAAATTCTATTTTTTGTTTCAATTGAAAGGGATATTACTCGCGAAGCCATGATTGAACAAATGAAAGACGAGTTTGTCGGCTTAGCCTCACATCAATTACGCACCCCGCTAACTGGTATTAAATGGTTCTCTGAATTATTAATTCGCAACAAATATCAGAATTTAAATGCTGAGCAATTGGATTTTCTGGAGCAGATCAGATCATCCAATCAGCGGATGATTAAGCTTGTTAATGAATTGTTAGATATCTCTCATATTGAAACTGGTCAGAAATTTGAAATCAAAAAGGCTGATTTCAAGATTAATGATGTTATCAAGGAGGCTTTGGCTGATGATATTTCTTTGATTAAAACTAAGTCTTTAAATATCGTTAATGAAATCCCTGATGATTTGTTAATTTTCGCCGATTATGTTAAAATAAAGCAGGTTATGTCGAATTTGATTAATAATGCCACTAAATATACTCCGAGTGGTAAGGCCGTTCAAATTAAGGCGGTGACTGATAAGGCTAAGGGTTGGGTGGTTATTTCTGTTACTGATCAGGGTATGGGTATCCCGGCTCTGCAGAAGAGTCGTTTGTTTGAAAAGTTCTTTCGGGCTGATAATGCCAGAATCCAAGAGCCTAACGGTACTGGTTTAGGTTTATATATTGCCAGAGAGCTAATCCGGGCTCATGGCGGTGAGATGTGGTTTGAATCTGAAGAGAATAAAGAAACTACTTTCTATTTTTCGATTCCACTTAAAATTAATTAATATAACTTAAAATCTAAATATATGAGAAAAAAAATTCTTATCGTTGAAGACGATGTGTTATTAGTTAAAGCTATTAGTTACGAATTTGAGCAGGAAAATTTTGAGGTTTTTACTGCTGGAAATGGTGAAGACGGCTTATTAATGGCCGAACAACATTTGCCTGATTTAATTTTGGCTGATATTAATATGCCAAAGATGGATGGGCTTACCATGCTCAAGGCTTTGCGGGGAACTGAATGGGGTAAGAATATGATTGTTATTATGCTTACCAATTACAGCGATGAGCAAAGAGTCTTAGAGGCCTTATCTCAGAAAGCTTTTTATTACTTAGTGAAGAGTGATTGGGACCTGTCTCAAATTGTTACCAAAGTTAAAGAGAAATTAGGTAATGAATTAATTTTAATAATATGGGAGAAGAAGAAATCAAGGATTTAAATATCAGTGACGATGGAAGCTATCCTTTGCACATGGCCGTCAAGAAAGGGGATATTGAATTGGTGGCTGATTTAATAAAGAATGGTGCCGATGTTAACGATCGCAGTCCCGATGGAACAACGGCTCTGATGTTGGCTTCGCGCTTTGGTCAAATTGATATTGTTGATCTCCTGATTAAAAATGGCGCCAATGTTAATTTGAAAGATAATAATGGTTCCAATGCTCTAATCTTTGTGGCTTTTAATGGCAAGATTGAGATTGTTAAAAAGCTGATCGAAGCTGGAGTGATTTTAAATGAATCAAGTCGTCCGGGTGATTTTTCTTCTGTTTTTGCTTCTCAAAGAGCTTTAGTTTTTGCAGCTCAAAATGGACATAATGATATTCTTGAATTGCTTATAAAAAATGGTGTTGATGTTAATGGTCAGAGCAAGAGTGGCTTAACGGCTCTGATGGCTGCTTCTCGCGCTAATCATTTAGAAACTGTAAAATTGTTGGTAAAATCCGGCGCCAATGTTAATTCTAAGTCTGATAATGGTACCACTGCCTTAATTAAGGCAGTTCAAGATGGTCATCTGGAGGTTGTTAAATTTTTAATTGAAAGCGGAGTTGATGTTAATGTTGAAAATGAGTACCATTCTAGCGCTTTGACTATCGCTCGTAATAATCATTATGATGCTATTGAAAAATTATTACTTGAAGCCGGAGCTAAGAAATAATAATTAAAATCTTATGAAAATTCTAGTTATTGATAACGATGTTAGTATTGGCGTTACTATTAAAACTGCTTTAGGACTTAATGCTTCCTATGAAGTTGTAGTTTGCTTGGGAGCCAAGGAGGGGCTGGAAGAAATGCGCAAAAATTCCTATGATTTAGTTTTACTGGATTTCATGATGCCGGATATTAGCGGAGTTGATTTATGTAAAACTATGGCCGCTGATGAAAAATTGAAAAATATTCCTGTAATTTTAATTTCGGCTTTGCCAATAACTTCTGAGGTCTTTCAAAAATCAAATGATAATTTTAATGAAATTAGTGTTGTTAAGGGTCTCTTAGAAAAGCCTTTTAATGTGGCGGGGTTATTAGGGAAAGTCGAGGCAGTTTTAAACATGAAAAAATAATATGAAAAAAATTATCAATTTTGTTTTGGCAAAAATTGCTCATAAAATAATTTTAGTTATTTTAATTCTGGTTTATTTTGTTGTTGTTACCTGGTTTATTTCTGTCTACTCTTATGCTCCTCAATCCTATCTCTTAACTCTGTTTTTCTTGGTTTCTAATGTCCCGACAGCTCTGATTATTATCTTTAAGAAAAGTACCAAGGAGTTGATGAGCGAGTTAAAAACTACGGAGAAGGCTTTGCAGGCTACCTATAAACATTGGGATAGCCTTTTAGGTTTGTTGCCGCAGGCTGTTTTCGGTTATGCTAATAATGCTTCCGGTAATATTTTATTTATCAATGATTTTGGAATTAAATTATTCGGTTATAATAGTTTAGAGGATTTTAAAAAAATGGGTTATTTGGATATTTTTGATAGTTCACAAAAGGCTCGAATTATGGCGGAAAAGAGTAGTTTGGTTGAGAAGGGGAGCACGGCTATTAGCGAATATGTGGGTTTGAAGAAAGACGGGACTAAATTTCCGGTAGCTCTTTATTCCACTCCGATTATGGATGATAATAATAAGGTTACAGGAGTTCTAGGGATATTAATTGATTTATCAGAGATTAAGCGCTTTAAGGAAACCATTGATCAACTTCATAGTCTTGATAAGGCCAAGGACGACTTTCTAAATATTGCGGCTCATGAATTAAAAACTCCGTTGACTTCTATTCTAGTTGTAAGTGAAATCTTGAAAACTAAATCAAAAACTTTTGCTGATCCGGAAATTGGGAAGGAAGTCGATTTAGTTTTTGGTGAAGCTGAGAGATTGAAAAAGATTGTAGACCAGATTCTAACAGCTACTCGGTTTGAGAACAAGCATAATGTTATTGAAAATAAGACCTTTGATTTATTGCTTTTAATTAAAAATCATATTCCAGCTTTGAAATCTTTAACCGAACCGCGTCATAGTAATATCAAGTTTGAGATTGCTGAAGGGAAAGAAGCTCTGGTAAGCGCTGATCCTGATAAGATTTTAGAGGTACTGAATAATTTTGTTGATAATGCCGTTAAATATGGTACTCCTAACCAAACTATTATTGTCAAAACAATCTTGAGCGCTACTGAAATTCGAGTGGAGGTTATTGACCAGGGAATTGGTATTGCGAGCGATAAAATTGGCCGAATGTTCTCCAAATTTAGTCAGTTAGAGAATTCTTTAGCTCGAACTCAAGAGGGTATTGGCTTGGGGCTTTATATCTCCCGCCTGATTATTGAATCTTATAAAGGGCATGTCGGAGTCGACAGTGTTATTAAAAAGGGAAGCACCTTCTATTTTGTTTTACCTTTAATTAAAAAATAATTATACTCATATGGCCGGAGATTGTATTTATGGCGTTAATTTGGACGTCCCAATTACGCCACTTATGGTCCGTGATGCTATTGTGGAATGTTTCTATCAAGCTCATTGTGCTGATTCTGGCTTAGGAAGCGATGATCCTGAGTCAGTTAAAACATATTGTCGGGACTTGGTAATAGAGGCTTTTTCTAAAACTGGTGGAGATTATGAAAATCCGACTAAGGACTCTGTTCTAAAGGTCTTGAATCAATTGGTAGAATTCTCCAAGAATTTTCGGAATCCAGAAATTATTAAGGACCATTATGATAATATTATGAAGTTAGTTAGTCACCTTTCATAAGCTTATGAAAAAACTTAAATTTTCTGCTTTGTCTAAAATTGATAAAGAATTAATATCTGAGGCCGAGAGAATGCTTTTAAATTCCTATAACCCTTATTCTCATTTTTATGTTGGTGCTGCTATCCTGACATCCGGTGGCCAGATTATTGGAGGAGCTAATGTTGAAAATGCCGCCTATGGATCCAGTATTTGTGCCGAGCGGTCTGCTTTACTT
>JBAYNC010000009.1:0-16538 GCA_041679025.1 Patescibacteria group bacterium | reverse complement strand
AACCTATACTCAGACTGAAAGTGGAGCCTCCTACTCAATTGCTTTTTGTATCGGAAATACCACCGGGGCTATCACTCCGGGCAACAAAACTTTGACCCCAGGGGGAATAATTGCCATTGAAACAGTTGAGGAAGAAGAGTGTGATCCAGCATGTACCGGAGAGGAAGTTTGTACTAATGGCGTCTGTGAAACACCGGCAGCAGTTGAATGCTTAGTCACACCAGAAAGTTGTTCATGGCAGGCGGTTGGCAGTCCGATATTAAACGGGGGCAGTCTCTATGCCTACAACGGAGTACCTTACGTCGCCTACACCAATATAGCAAATGGCTACCTAGTAAATCTTGTTAAATATGAAAATAGTGCCTGGGAAGAAGTAAGCAATCCAGTTTCAACAGGTGTCGGCTATGGATCATCATTATTTATGGCTGGTAGCGTTCCTTATATTGCCTATATTGATTCGGATCAGAGCGACAAGGCATCAGTTAGAACCTATGCTGGATCCTGGGCTAATATTGGTAGCGCCGGTTTTACCAGTGACAGTGTCACAGAATTGTCAACATTTGTCGCTGGTGGCGTTACTTACGTGGCCTACGTTGCCTCCACCACCCAGAAGGTAGGTGTTATGAAATATCTTAACCCGGCCTGGACGGATGTAGGACTACCGGAATTTTCTAACGCAGTTGACACCGAAAATAATCGCCTTAATTTTGTCATTGCTGCTGGTTCCCCATATGTTAGTTATGTTGAACCAACAAACGTAGTTACAGTAATGAAATTTAACGGATCTACCTGGGGGTCAGTTAAATCAGTCTCTGGATTTGATCATTCTCTTTTTGCCAGAAATGGCATTCTCTATCTCTCATATTTTAGTCAAGCAGAGATGGGAATTATAGTGGAAAAATATGAAAATAGTGCCTGGACACAAGTCGGCAGCACCGTTTTTAACACCGGATCTGGAATACCATTAAAAACATGCCTATTTGTCAGCAGCGATAATACAGTTTATTTAGGATATAAAGATCAGACAGTAGTCCCTTATGAGTATTATGGCACGGATAAAATTTCAATCGTCAGATATGTTAATAGCAGTTGGAGTTTATTGGGAAGTGCCAACTTTTCAAATGTCATGAATAACAGCAGATATTATATAAATGTCAGTAATGATATCCCTTATGTCGGTTATTCCGATGACACAGAGTTTGAAGTTATGAATTTCATCGCTACCCCTTAACGCATATTATCATCTTAAATTACAAAAAATAGGCCAAGGCCTATTTTTTGTTAATTAGCAAAATATGATATAATCATGGTATTAAATTATATTAGAAAAGATATGACAACCAACAAAAAACTGCCATTATTTTTACATAATGATAAGACTAACGAGATATTCAAATTGGTAGTAGCTTCCATTCCAAAAGGCACCAAAGCTTATCTAGTCGGTGGAGCTATTAGAAATGCTCTATATTACCATTATTTTAAAAAAGAGTTACCACAAAGAGATTTTGACATCTTACTAATCGGCGACAAAGATCAATTTGTGAAAAACTTAAGATCAACTGGTTTTATCTATGGTAAAATTAAAAGAAAACGTGAGGTAACGCTAAAAATGAAAAGAATTCCCAAGCCCCAACATATTCATAATGACTATTTATATTTAGACATTCATATCTCAGAAGAGAAAAGTGCTTTAAAAAACCTAATGGCCAGTTCTAACTTTACCATCAACGGATCAACTATTTCCCTAAAAGATATTTTCAAAGAAAACTGGTTTGAAAAAGTAATTTCTTTACCTGGCGCTCTATCAGATTTAAAAAATAAAGTGCTAAAAATTAATCAATTAAGCCACCCGGCCAATATCTTTGCTTGTTTAAGGTTTATGTCCCTAGGGTTTAAACAGCCGACTCAAGCAGAAGTTAAACTATTGTTAAACAGCTTAGGGGACTTAAAAGAATCACGCTATCAAAGAAATATCAGAAAAATATTTGGTTATGTCGGCGGGGAAGAACGAGCTAAAAAGCTGGCCAAGAAATTAGGGATAAAACAAGATATTTTTGACTTTAAGATAATAAAAACTTTGAAAGCCAACTAATTAATTATGAGCACATTACTGTTAATATCTCATGGTAAATTTTTAGAGCGTGATCTCGCGCCACTTTTAGGCCGGCCCTTAAAGGATTTAAAGGTTATCCACATCACTACAGCGGTCAAAGGAACCAAGACAGACATGACTCCATTTTGGCAAATTGTTCATAGCGCCTTAGAAAAGCAGGGTTGCTTAGTTGAAGATCTAGATATTGAAGGTAAGAATAAGGAAGGGTTAAGGCAAATATTAAAAGAAGCTAATATTGTTTTTGTAAATGGCGGAAGCACCTTCTATCTTCTTCGAGCCATTTTAGAAAGTGGCTTAAACCAAGTACTTAAAGAACTTCTACCACAAGGATTAATCTATATGGGGGCCAGCGCCGGTGCTTACGTGGCCTGTCCGACAATCGAGGTTACTAATTGGAAAAATAAGGACAAAAATAATTTTGGTATTACCGACCTAACAGCTATGAATTTAGTGCCGTTTATATTGTTTGTTCATTATGTTCCCGAAAACCGAGAAATGATAAAAGAAAAAATTGCTCAAGCTAATTATCCCACTAGAATTCTAACCGACGATCAAGCTATTTTAGTCAAAGATGATAGAATAGAATTTTTGGGCGGGGAAGAGATTAAACTATAATCATTATTTTTAATTTTTATTAACATGAACAAAAAAATAACAAAAGTTTTTTTATTTTTATTGGCCGTCAGTCTCGTTGCTCTTCTAATCTATCGCTTACCAAAAACACCTACCACCAAAAATATAACTCAACCCGCCACTAACATTATTCCAACATCAACCAAGGTTATAGAAGAAGAAAAGAAAGAAGAAATAACTACCTCAACTCCTATAAAAAGCTCAAGCACCGAGATAATTATTAAAGCTACTTCCACCCCAACGGGTATTATCAAAAATAGCGTCCCATTCACCCCACAAGCACCTTTTGGCGAATGGTCTGATCCAAGACAGCAAAATGGTTGCGAAGAAGCATCAGCACTAATAGCGGTCTCCTGGGCGCGAGGAGAAACTTTTTCTCTTCAAGAAGCTAAGAATGAGATTTTAGCAATATCAGACTGGGAACAAGAAAAATATGATGGCTATCAAGATACTTCCGCCCGAGATACGGTGAAAAGAATTTTTAATGGATATTTTAAATACCAAAAGGTTGAAGTAATTGAAGATGTCAAAATTTTAGACATGATTAATGAGTTGTCCCAGGGCAATCTAATTATTGTGCCAGCCGACGGTCGAAAATTAAAAAATCCATTTTTCAACCCTCCCGGTCCAGAAGAGCATATGCTCGTAATTACCGGCTACAATTACCAGACCAAGAAGTTTATCACTAATGATCCCGGGACGCGGCATGGCAAAGACTATGAATACAGTCAAGAGGTTCTATTTGATGCTATCAGAGACTATCCAACCGGATATCATCAGCCGATAATTGGCACCCCCAAAACAATAATTGTCATCCGAAAATAAGGCTAATTATTAGGCTTTAAATCTCTTTGTTATTATCAACAATAAATGTTATAATATTTTTTTAAAATCTAAACAACATAACATTTATGAAAGATGTTCAAGAAGTATTTAATCGTATTAAAGAAAAACAAGCCGAGCAGAAAACCCTCAGAGATATCCATCGCAGTGTTCTAGCTAATTCCCAGGAGTATCAATTAGTTTTAGACGAAGCTAAGGCTCTTAAAGAAAAGAAAAAGAAAGTTCAATCAGCCCTAGAATCGGAACTAAAAGAAGAATTTCAAAAAATCGACGAGATTAAATCTTATATCGCTTCAGACCGAGAAATGTTGAGCAATATGGCTCTGACGCAATTACTTAAAGGGGAAAAAGTAGAAATTTCTGACGACAAAAATAATAAGTATGGACCGGTATTTAGCGTTAGGTTTGAGAAAATTTAATTAAATATGGATATTAACCAAGACTTCTTTAATTACCTAGAACCCTATTTAATCAAACTTCGAGAAAAGGTTGGACCTGATTTTGTCGTCTTTGGCTCAGCTCCACTCTATCTACTAGGGATAGTAGAATTCAATGGCAAGATAAATGATTTAGACATAAATCTCACCGACCCTAATTGTATTCCTAAAGAAGCTTTGGAAGTTACTTTTCATAAAGACCAAAAGCAAAAACTGTATAAGATAATGATTGCTGATTTGGAAATTGATATTGGAGTGTCTTGGCCTGGTTATGAAAATTTTTTAAAGAAAATTAAAAGTAATCCAATCGTTATTGCTGGTTTCAAGTTTGCTAATTTAGATATTGTGGAAGAGTGGAAAAAAGAAATGGTGAAAAGATATGACCGCCAAAAAGACAAAGACTATTTACAAAAAATTAATAATTGGCGCGTATTATCAGCCCTAAAGACTTTCTACAACCTAATTGACAACCAAAACATCAAATGGATCCTAAGTGGTAGCACCTCGCTTTTCATCCAGGGAGTCGATGTCGTGATCAGTAACGATATTGATATTTTGACTGATGAGTCTGGGGCAACGGCATTAGATAAGTTATTATCCGCCCATCAAGTTAAGCCAATGTCATACTCGGAAACTGATAAATATAAATCATATTTTGGTGTTTACCAAATAGACCAAACTAAATTAGAGATAATGGGCGATTTCCAATATCGATTAAATAATGGCTCATGGTCTGAAGTCAATCAAAATAATGAAGTTGTTTTCAAGACCTTAATGGGAATGAAGCTACCCCTTTTGAAATTAGAACAAGAATTAATTGAATATGAAAATATGGGAAGAGCGGACAAGGCTGAAAAAATTAAAGAAGCACTAAAAAATAAACAATAAAGATATGAAGGAATTATTAAATATTGTTGACGGTGATGACCAAATAATTGACACTGAGAAGAGAGAAATAATCCACCGTGACGGATTGCTTCACCGCGAAATTCATGTTTATTTTATTACCCCCAATAAAGAAATAATCTTTCAACATCGAGCACCAAACAAAGACACCTTTCCTGATCTACTAGATGCCACTGTCGGAGGCCATGTTGAAATTGGTCAAAGTTACGAAGAAACAGCTATTAAAGAAACGGCTGAAGAAACTGGAGTTATTGTTAATAGTTCTGATTTAATTTTAATTAATAAAATCAAAAAAAGCGGAAAGGACAAGGCTACTGGAAAAATAAATAATGTCTTCAATTGTCGTTATGCCTACATCTATCGTGGCGATATTAAAGATTTAAAAATAGAAACAGGGAAGGCTATGGGCTTTGAATTATGGCCATTAGATAAGTTATTAAAAGCTAGTATCAATGAACAAAATCGCTTTATCCCCTATATTTTTGAATTCGCCACAACGGAGTTAATACAATTTATTAATAGCCAAAAATTATGAGAATAGTAATCTGTGGCAGCTCAGCCTTCAAAGAAGAAATGCTTAAATACCGCGACAAATTAACAAGCATGGGCCATGAACCAATAGTCCACCCCGACTATGAAGATTTTGTTATGGGCAGAAAACCGGAAATCTGGAGCCAGGTCTCTGGCGGTGAGCATTACAAAGCTAAAATATCCCAAGGCTATATTAAATGGTATTACCAGGCTATTTTTGATAGTGAGGCCATTTTAGTTTTAAATTTTGACAAACGAGACATTAAAAATTATATCGGTGGCAACACCTTAATGGAAATTGGCTTTGCCCATGTTAATAACAAAAAGATATTCCTCTTAAACCCCATCCCGGAAGAAGTCTCTTACACTGACGAGATTAAGGCCATGGTTGATATTATTTTAGATAACAATTTAGAAAAAATAACAAATTAATAATTTAAAAATATGCGAGTCTGGGACGTTAATCCGAAAAAATTATGTCGAAAACATCTGCTCGCTGAACACCGCGAACTTCATGGTTTATGGAATATTCTAACCAAGCACGGCGGAAAGGGTGGATATTCTCATCATCCGGAAACGCTGAGATGGGTTGGGAAAAACCATGCTCTCTATAACCGGCATGAAGCCCTAGTCGCTGAATTTACCCGTCGGGGCTATAAACACCATACTCCACTAGACAAAAAATTAGCCACTGGCCGAACAACCCAAAACGTTTTTATCAATTCTATCGCCGAGCAAAAAATAATCATCAATCATAAGAATTGTGACTGTCAGATATAAATAAAGCCAGGTCATTTAGAACCTGGCTTTAATAAAAATAAGAAGATTTTTATTCTTTTTATCTTTATCGCTAATATTTTTTCTCTAAAGATACTATAAACCATTCCTATCAGCAAAGAGCCGACAACAGAAATCAGAATAGCCTCTTTAATATTCTCCGAAGAAATAATTGTGACGGCTATCCCCAAGCTATCAAGTTGCGGGATAACTAAAAAATTGACAAAGAGTATTTTTAGAATATAAATTGGAATAAGCTGGACTAACATTTTTATCCCAGCCATAAAATGATCCAAGATATTTTTGCCTTCTTTTTTTACATCCCAAATTATCTTACTTTCAAAGAAAAAAAATATTACTATTAAATCGGTTAGACTACCAAACAGTCGACAAATTAGTGATTGCTCAAAAGAGAAACCGATTACCAAAACCTCGTACGGCAAAACAATATAATTTAGAGCTTGCAATAGACAATAAAAAGACCATTTTTCCTTCATTTTCTAAAAGTTTTAATGAACTGGTTTAATTGTAGTATTGCCTATCATTTATGTCAAATCTGTTTCTCCAATTTGATTTTTAGGTATTTTTCTGGTATTTTATAAGAATCAATTAACAGATATTTATATGAAGAATAAAAAGAATGAGTGGGATTTAAGGATTCTAACCAAAGAAAATTTTTCTAAGAAACGAAGAATAATTACCCTAAAACATCAACAATTTATAAATAAATGGCAAAATAGACAAGATTGGCTTAAAAATCCGATCGTTTTAAGGCGGGCTCTAGACGAATTGGAGAATTTAAGACGTTTCTATGCCAATGGTGCCGAAGAAGGCTATTATTATTGGCTAAAATCAGAAATTGATGAAAATAATAGTGAAATTAAGGCCAAATACAATCAAATCAATAATTTTAACCTCGAATTAAGCAATCAATTACAATTTTTTGAGTTAAACCTAGCTCATTTACCAAAAAAGACTCAAATCAAATTTAGCAAAAGTCCCAGCCTTCAACCATATAAACATTTCTTAGAAAGATTATTTGCCCAAGCCAACTACCTATTAACCGACCAAGAAGAAAAAATAATCAGACTAAAAGAACAAACCAGCCATGATAATTGGGCCAAGATGACTTCCGGTCTTTTGTCAGCCGAAAAATCTCAAGTATTGTCGGAAAATGGTCGGCCCGCACTAAAATCTTTCTCAGAAATATTAAACCTCATTAATCATCAGAACAAGAAAGTGCGAGAAAAAGCTGTCCAGGCTCTAAATCAAATATTACAAAAAAATATTAAAATTGGAGAGCAGGAAATGAATTCTGTTTTAGCTAACAAGAAGGTTGATGATGAATTACGGCACATGGATCGCCCTGATTTAGCTCGGCATTTAAACGACGATATTAAAAGTTCGACAATTGATGCCATGATTAAAGCCGTGTCCGCTAATTTTGACCTTTCTAACAAATACTATCAACTAAAAGCCAAGCTACTCAAGGTCAAGAAGTTAAAATATCACGAAAGAAATCTGGCAATTGGAAAATCAGAGATAAAATACAGTTACGAAAAATCTAAACAAGTATTACAGAAAGTATTATCAAATTTAGATCCAGAGTTAGCAAAAATTTTTACCAATTTTGACAAGAATGGAGCCATTGATGTTTATCCCCGATCCGGAAAGCGTTCAGGAGCATTTTGCGTAGCTGAATCAATTTCTAATCCAACTTTCATCATGCTCAATCATAATAACAGATTGCATGGAGCTCTAACTCTAGCTCATGAAGTTGGACATGGGATTAACAATGAATTAATGCGCCAAAAACAAAACGCTCTCAATTTTGGCACTCCGCTCTCAACGGCCGAAGTAGCCAGTACCTTCTTTGAAGATTTTATTTTGAAAGAAATAAGCCAAGAAGCAAATGATGAGTTGAAACTAGAAATAATGATGGAAAAACTCAACCAAGATGTCAGCACTATCTTTAGACAAACAGCTCTCTATCAATTTGAACAAGAATTACATAATGAATTTAGAATAAAAGGATATCTAGACTCAGATCTAATTGGCAAATTATTCCAAAAGCATATGTCGGCCTATATGGGTAATTATGTTGAACAATCCAAGGGATCGGCTAATTACTGGCTCCATTGGCCTCATATTCGATCCTTCTTCTATGTCTATTCCTATGTTAGCGGTCTTTTAATCTCCAAATATTTGCAAAAGAAAGTTACCAAAGACCATAAATTTATAGAAAAAATAAAATATTTTCTATCAGCCGGATTATCAGAATCACCTCAAGCTATTTTTCAAAAATTAGGAATTAATATTAATGATCCCAAATTTTGGCTAGAAGGAATTAGAGAAGTTAGAGACTTATTAACGGCTACCGAAAAATTGGCCAAAAAATTAAAAAAAATATAATTTTATGAACATTAAATCCGCTCAATTTATCAAAGGAGCTGTCGGACCAGACAAAATTTTTACCGATGGTCGCCCCCAAATGGCTTTTATCGGTCGCTCTAATGTTGGCAAGTCCAGCATTATCAACTCTTTAACTGGTCAAAAAGACTTAGCACGAATCAGCTCTTTTCCTGGCAGAACCAAGGAGATAAATTTATTTCTAATTAATAATTCATTTTATCTGATTGATCTGCCTGGCTATGGCTATGCCAAATTACCAGAAGAAATGAGACGAGAAATCGCAATTTTAATCAATTGGTATTTTTTTGTCTCCGGCTACGAACAACAAAAAGTTTTTTTAATTATTGATGCCAACGTCGGCCCCACCAAGGATGATCTAGAAATCTTAACAGCCCTTAAAGAATACAGAAAGAATATTATAATTATTGCCAACAAGATAGACAAGATAAAAAAATCAGAATACAGCAAACAATTTAAAAAGATTTCTGATTTAATAGGGGATCTAAAGATCGTCCCATATTCAGCCGAAAAGAATTTAGGCCTTAAAGATCTGCTAGCAGAATTAGTCTAATTTTTCCTTATGAATAAAATATTCAAACTTAATCGCTACCATCTAATCAATAATTTTCCTAAGAAAATTTCGGCTTTTAAGAAAATATTAAGTCAATTATTATTCATCTTTTTGGTTACTAAAATAACAATGCGTAAAAATCATTTAGAAAAAAATGATTATTCGGAGGCCAAAAAACTAATTCAAAAAGGTGACTTAATTTTAGTCGGGGGGTTTAGAGCTATCTCTGGTTTATTTATGGGCAAGTTTTTTACTCACTCTCTTTTATATATCGGAGAAGGGGAATGTATTCATGCCGATGCCGACGGAGTCGACACTCTTCCTTTTCAAGAACTATTCACTGCCTATGACACTCTAACCATTCTTCGTCCTAAAATAGAGACTAATTATTTAGAAACTGTCGAAAAAACAATCGATTTTGCTCGACAACAGATAGGCAAGCCATATAATTTTTATCTGGAACATAGCCACGATCGTTTTTTCTGCACTCAATTAATCAATATGGCCTTCCAAAGCGCTGGCTTTAACACCGGAGTCGGCATTCAAGACGAAACCAGACAAAATTTTCTTTGGATTTTCTGGCGCATCAGAAAAGTAGTTCGAGCTGATGACTTTTTACGAGGTAATTTTGAAACTATTTTTATTTCCCAAAGTCTAAAAGAAAAAAATCAGGAAATACAGAAACTAAAAGACAAAAAAAAGAATGAATAAATACTATCTCTATATTTTAGAATGCGCTGACCAAACCCTCTATACCGGTATTACCACCAACTTAGATCGTCGGGTTGAAGAACATAATACTTCTAATCTTGGAGCTAAATATACTCGCGGTCGTCGCCCCGTCAAATTAGTCTATTCTAAAATATTCAATAATCGATCATCGGCAACCCGAGAAGAATCAGATCTCAAGAAATTAACTCGAAAAAATAAATTAGCTATAATAAAATCAAATTTAAAATATGACAATTGAAAATTACCAAAAAATAACCAGTCGCCAAAATAATCAGATAAAATTACTGGACAAACTAGGTCAGAAAAAATATCGTCAGGAAGAAGAAAAATTCGCAGTAGAAAATCTAACAATTATTTTGGACGCTCTTAAAAGCAAAAACGATTTTGAGTCTTTGTTTATTACCAGCGAATTTGCTGATCGTTATCCCGACAAATTAGAATACCTGCAAAACAATTCTAAATCACAAAATTTCTATTTAATCACTCCGGAAATAAATAAATCCTATTCCAACCTAGACACGCCATCTGGTATCACTGCTATTTATAATATTAAGACCAAAAAAATTAATAAAGATTCCGCCCTTTATCTCAATGGAATTAGCGACCCAGGAAATCTAGGAACAATTATGCGCAGTGCTTTAGCCTTCGGTTTTATAAATCTAGTTTTAGACAAGAACTGCGTTGATATTTATAACCCAAAAGTAATCAGCGCCGCCAAGGACGCAATTTTCAAATTGAATATTATAGAGGACCAAACAGGCAACTGGCTAAAAAATAACAAATTACCTCTTTATGCCACCAGCTCTCATATTGGAGTTGATTTGGCCAAGTTTAAGCCAGCCAAGGCCTTCTGTTTGGTACTAGGGAGCGAAAGCCATGGAATTAGTCCGGAAATATTAAAGCTAGCCGATAAAACTATTAAAATTGAAATTTCTTCTAAAATAGAATCATTAAACGTAGCAACGGCAGCCGCCATTTTACTCTATGAACTCCGCCAACAATAAACTAATTAGAATTGAAGAAGTCACCCTAGGGATAGACGAGGATGAGAAGATTTTAAAAACTAAAATTTCTCAGATTTTAGATTTGCCAGAAAATAAAATTATCAAATATACGATTATCAGAAAAAATATCGACTCTCGCCAAAAAAGAAACATCCTTTTTGTTTATTCATTAGACGTCAAGGTTTCAGACCTGCAAGAAATCAAAGAATGGGATGGTCGCCATCGCGTTAGAATAATTGAGCCTTTCAATTATTTGGAAAATAAAATTATTAAAAGAATAAATAAAAAAATTGTAATTATTGGTAGCGGTCCCTGTGGTCTTTTTGCCGCTTTAACTTTGGCCAAAGCCGGATTAAAACCACTTCTAATAGAGCGCGGAAAAGATGTTGATGCTCGAGTCAAAGATGTTGATAAATTTATCAAACAAAATAAATTTAACCCTAACTCCAATATTCAATTCGGGGAAGGTGGAGCTGGAACTTTTTCAGACGGTAAATTATATACCCTCATTAACGATCCACGTTCTAAATATCTATTTTCCGAACTAATCAAGGCCGGAGCGCCAAAAGAAATAGCTTGGAGCGGAACGCCACATATTGGCACTGACAAGTTAAGAAAAGTGATTAAAAATATCAGAAATCAAATAATTAAATTGGGCGGAGAAATAAAATTTGAGACTTGTTTAACTGACCTAGAAATTAAAGATAATAAAATTAAAGCCATAATATTAAACAACGAAGAAAGAGTTTTGGTTGATGATCTAGTTTTGGCCATTGGTCACTCGGCCCGTGATACCTATCAAATGATTTACAACCAAAAGCTAGAAATGGAAGCTAAACCTTTTGCTATTGGACTCCGAATTGAACATCAAGCTGAAATGATTAATAAATCCCAATATGGCAATCTCTATAATCACCCCAAATTAGGAATGGCTAAATACAAATTAGTAGAGCATAACAAAAACAACCGCTCAGTCTATACCTTCTGTATGTGTCCAGGTGGCTATGTAATGGCTGCCACCTCAGAGGCGGAAGCTGTTGTAACCAATGGCATGAGCGAATATGCTCAATCAGGTCAAAATTCCAATAGCGCCTTATTAGTACCAGTAACCCCTGATGATTTTGGCTCAACTAATCCTTTGGCCGGGATAGAATTTCAAAGAAAATGGGAAAAGAAAGCCTATCAAGCTGGTGGTAGCAATTATAATGCTCCAGCTCAATTAGTTGGCGACTTTCTAAAAAATCAGGCTAGCAAAAAAATTGGCAATGTTAAACCAAGTTATCTTCCTGGAGTTACCCTAACTTCACTGGACTCCTGTCTGCCTGACTATGTGATTAATAGTATTAGAGAGGCTCTACCATTAATGGACAGAAAAATTAGAGGTTTCGCTGACCCCGATGCTATTCTAATAGGAGTAGAAACTAGAAGCTCGTCTCCGGTTCGAATTAAGCGCAACGAGCAATACGAAGCAAATATCAGCGGTATCTATCCGGCCGGAGAAGGGGCTGGATATGCCGGCGGAATAGTTTCATCGGCCCTTGATGGCCTGATTATTGCTGAGACTATAATCAAAAAATATTCCGCTTTATGAAAAAAGAAATTATTGTTAATGGCCAAAAAATAGAATATGCCATTAAAAAATATAAGAATAATAAAAACCTCCGACTGGCTATTAATAGCTCTGGGCATTTAGTGGCTAGTAAGCCCTGGTATTTAACAGAAAAGACTTTAAAGAATTTTATATTAAAAAACTCCCAATGGATCATCGAGAAAATGAGTCAGTGGCAGAAGATAAAAGAAACCAATCCTTTTCGAAGCAACCAAAAAGAATATTCGACCTACAAAAAACAAGCCGAAAGATTAATTATCAAAAAAGTTAATGACTTTAATCAAGCGTATCAGTTTAAGTTTTCTAAAATTACCATTCGAAACCAAAAGACCAGATGGGGCAGTTGCTCCAGTCGGGGCAACCTGAATTTTAATTATAAGTTGGTATTTTTGCCAGAAAGAATGATTAACTATATTATTGTCCATGAATTATGTCATCTGCGAGAATTAAATCATTCTCCTAGATTTTGGAGCCTAGTGGCTCAAAATATCCCAAATTATAAAATAATCCAAAAGGATTTACAAAAAAAGGGAATTGAATTAAGATAATAAAGATGAAAAATAATACTAACTAAAATTTAAATAAATGGCCGCAAAAAACAACCTTCTTGCTAAATTAAAGAGAACCTTAACTTCATTTTTGCCAGTTGACAAAAACAGGGAAGGTCACTGTATTGATTGCGGAAAATGTTGTTATTTACCAAATAAATGTCCATTTTTAAAGATTGAGGGCGATAAAAGCCATTGTTCAATCTATAAAATTAGACCATTAAATTGCCGCAAATACCCCCGAACTGAAGCTGAATGGCTCACCCCAGAGAGCTGTGGCTATCACTTTAACCACGATGGAAAAAATTAGTTTTAATCAAAAAACGATACAATTTAACCTTAGAGATGAAGTCGATGTCAGTATTTATAATGAAATATTCAAATTCCGTGAATATCGTCAAACCGAAGAAATCATTAAAAACGCATCAGGGGCGATAATCGACGTCGGCGCTCACGCCGGTTTTTTTTCTATTTATGCCGCTGCCCTGAATCCCAACGCAAAAGTTTATGCTTTAGAACCGGAAACTAATAATTTTTCCGCTCTCAATGATAATATTAGGTTGAACCCAGATTTTAAAAAGATAAAACTGTTTCAGACTGCGCTAAGCTCTAAAACCGGAACTGAAAAATTATATCTAAGCGTTGACAGTCATAACCATTCACTAATTAAAACAAGTTATAATAACCAAGAAATACCAGTCAAAACCATTAATCTCTCTGATTTCTGCCGACAACAAAAGATTCCCAAAATTTCCTTATTAAAAATGGATATTGAAGGTGGGGAATATGAGATTATAAAAAATCTAGCAACCACCGAATTTAATCTAATTGATTATATCTTTCTGGAAGCTCATAAAACCGAATCCAACTCCTACCAAGATTTAGAAAAGATTCTACGTCCCGCTGGTTTTTCAGTCCAAGTATTTCCGTGTCAATTTGATTCTGACCTAAAATTTATTCTAGCCCACAATAAAAGAAAATAAAAATATTTATTAATTTAAAAAAATTTACCATATGGCCGAAGAAGTAATATTAAGATTTGATGACGTCAGTTTTGAATATGTTTATAAAAAGCCAACCCTCGACGAGGCTAGCTTTAGTGTCCGCAAGGGTTCTAAAATAACTCTAATGGGTCAAAATGGAGCCGGGAAAAGCACCATCTTCGGCTTGATCAAAGGTGACCTTAAACCCAAGAGTGGTCGGATATCAATTACTGGTGGAGCAACTGTTGGAACAGCCAGACAAACCATTGCGCAAGAAGACTTGCCACTAACTGTCCTGGCCTATTTTAGTCGCGCTTTTGATGTTGTCCCAGGAAATATCAAAAGTCGAATTAGTAAAGTTCTAGAAGCAGTTAACTTTGATGTTCCACTAGACAAAATTGTAGGCGATCTTTCTGGCGGTCAACAAGCTAGACTCCTTTTGGCCTATGGCCTGATTCAAGATCCTGATATTCTACTGCTAGACGAACCAACCAATAATCTAGACAAGGAAGGTATTGATCATCTAATAACCTTTCTAATCATGTATGACAAAACGGTTATTGTCATCTCACATGATGCCGACTTTCTTAATTGCTTTACCGAAGGAGTTATCTACTTGGATATTTTCACCCATAAAACCGAACTCTATGTTGGAGACTATTATTCCGTAGTAGAAGAAATTAGTCGTCGAGTTGAAAGAGAAGTCATGAAAAATGCCCAATTAGAGAAGAAAATCCAAGATCGTAAAGAGAAAGTTAATTTTTTTGCTAATAAGGGAGGAAAAATGAGAAAATTAGCACAAAAAATGAAAGAGGAAACTGAAGAACTGGAAGAGAATAAAGTTGATGTCCGCCGAGAAGATAAAACTATCAGAAAATTTGAAATTCCAGCCCAGGATATCACTGGCGAGATTGTCACTCTAGAAAAAGTTCGCGTGATAAAAAACCATGAACCGGTTTTCAAAGATGTTAATAAAGTTTTAGGCAAAAAAGATAGACTATTGATTACCGGACCAAACGGAATTGGCAAGAGCACACTGCTTAGATCACTGGTTTCTCAAACTCAAGAGGGAATCAGCATTCTACCCAAAGTAGTTGTTGGTTATTATAGTCAGGATTTTTCAACTCTAAATTTTAACGACAAAGTCTTTGACTCTCTCAAGGAAAATATCGCCGATGGCATTGATGAACAAATGATGCGCGCTATCGCTGCCGGATTTCTAATCACTGGGGACTTAATGGAAAATAAGATTGGGGAATTATCAGAGGGCCAAAAAGGATTATTAGCCTTTGCCAAATTAGTTTTAATGCAACCCGGGCTATTAATTCTCGACGAACCAACCAACCATATTAATTTCCGCCATCTACCAATTATTGCTGAGGCCATTAATAATTTTGCCGGAACAATAATGATGGTCAGCCATATGCCCGATTTTATCGAAAAAATTAAATTTACCGACGAGCTCGATTTAGGAAAATTATAAACTCAGCAATATGAATCAAGTTATTATTTTGGCGGCCGGAAAAGGAACCAGAATGGGCTCTGACCTTCCTAAAGTTCTAATACCCATAAAAGGGAAGCCAATAATTCAATATCTCATTGAATCAGTCTTAATTTCCGGAAGCAGCCCTAAACCGATTATAGTAGTTTCCCCAGATAACCAAAAGATTATCCGGGACGCTCTGAAAGAATATGATTTAGATTACGTCGTTCAAGAGGAGCAACTCGGAACCGGGCATGCAGTCAGTTGCGCCAAAAAGCTACTCCAAAATTCGGAAATCGAAAAAACATTAATCCTCTATGGAGATCATCCGTTTATCAAACCAACCACTATCCAAAGAATTGTTGGAATCCATAACTATCCAGTCACAATGGTGACTACTCAAGTGGATAATTTTGAAGGTTGGTATCAAAATTTTATTCACTGGGGAAGGATAATTAGAGTTAATGACCAGATTAAAGAAATTATTGAGTTTAGAGATGCTTCACCCGAACAACAAGCGATTAAAGAAATAAACCCAGCTCTGTTTTGTTTTGATAATACCTGGCTCTGGAAAAATATTGAGCTACTGGAAACTAACAATCAACAACGAGAATACTATTTAACTGATTTAATAAAAATAGCTACTTCTCAAGAAATTGAAATAAATTCCTTGAAGATTGATCCCGAAGAAGCAATAGGTATTAACAATCTGGAAGAATTAACAATAGCTGAAAAACTACTAAACAAACCAGGAGCATTAAATTAGACTTAGATACCCCCATAAACATTGACCCTAAATTAGGTTGACTCGGCTATCTTTATATGTTATAATGTTTTTAGCAAGTTACTATAGTAAGAAAAGTAGTCGACTTTCAAAAAAATATAGAATTGCGACTTTATTAATTAGCTTTGAACTCATGAAAGGTGTTATCAAAAAGCTGACTGACAAAGGTTTT
>JBAYNC010000008.1:0-16578 GCA_041679025.1 Patescibacteria group bacterium | reverse complement strand
GAAAAATTTTGAATTGGGAAAATGTTAGACCTAAAATGAATGCTATTTATGGAGACATTGAAGAGTTATACCAGGAAGTAAATGGTAGTGATGTTATTAATGAACCCGATAAACAGAGAAAGCTGAACGATATTCAACTTTATTTATCGGAGCTGAAGAAAAAGACAGAAGAAACAAAGAGGATGCAAAAGATTCAGGCGAAGCCATCGAGTAAAGATGAGCAGAAAGTAATAGCTCTAAAAATTGTTGAAATGCCGGATATAAAAATTAAAGGATTGGACGAAATAGCAAAGGCAAGAAAAGAAGATAATAAAAATAAATTTCCGCACAAATTACCATCAGGGACAAGATGGGAGAACATTATCATTAAATTTTTAGATAATGAGAATATTTTTATCCAAGTAAAACAATTTAAAATTAGCGCTTCTTATAAAGATTTGGGTTTATTCGGGGGAGGTAATAATCCTGGCCCGGGTGAGTTATGGAATTTTTTGAAAGTATTAGCTCAAGTAAATGGCGAAATTACTATCAAAGACCCCGAAGCAAGAGATAAATATAAGAAGCAAAAAGAATTGTTGGCTAAAGCACTGCAAAATTATTTCTCGATTGATTATGACCCATTTTATCCTTATAAAGCATCCTTAGAGAAACCAGGAAATTCATATAAAATTAAAATAACTTTGATTCCTCTGTCAGAAAAAAATGAAGTAGGCTCAACGGCCAAAGAACTTGGTTCTGATGAAGATAATGACGAGCTTGGCATAAATGAATATTTGGACGAAGCCGCACCGCAAGTGAATGAAGAATAAATGGCGAAATCAGTCTTTAGATTCTAATTAAATCTGTATTAAAAACTCCCCACAAAATGGGGAGTTTTTTGTTTTTACCTTTCGCTGGCGTGAAATTCGCCATCTTTAAGTGAAAGGTCGCAGATAAAATTATTAATATTAATCAAAAATTATATGACCAAAGAATTACAAAACAATCAATTGGAGGAATATCAATATATTCCCCTGGACGACAATGATGGGTATTTTTATACCTATGATTTAGGTTGCAGTTCGGCACTTATTACTGCGGGTTTTGAGCTTGTCTCTTTAGATAAGGTCAATCCAAAAAAAGTTCAATTTATATTTAGTCGTACGACGGGTATTGAAAAAGCTGTAAATGATTATTGGGCAGACCACCTGGAGGTTAAAGCCAGAGCACTCTTCGATAACGTAAAGATGCTGAAAAATAGAATTTATTCCGAATAAACATAAGACTTAAGAAGACTTAAGATAATCTAATAAAATTTAAAATTAAACCTATGAAATCAATAGAAAGAAGATTCAAAAATTTAGAGGCCAGCAATCCTGGTTGGAGCACTTATACCTGCTTCGCTGAAGCTATATCTGGGCAGGGCTTTGGTGAGCAGACAATCGGCCGCTGGTTTAATAAATTAGTGGACAAAAATGATTATTCCTCAAGCGATAAAAAAGACGTTCTCAAACATTTAGTGAACCTCTCAAAAATGGCTGAGGGCGACAAGAAATGAGGGCAAATCGCCTCCCTGGCGATGTTATTACCCAGAAATGAAGCCCACATCAATTATAATTAAAACCCATTAAAATTATGGAATTACAAACAATTACAATTAAAGAATATTTAGATAAAAAAGGCATAAGTTATACCGAGGCCAATGGCGAGTTAATAGCCGATTGCGTTTTCTGTAAAAAAGAAAAGCATTTATATTTTAACGCCACCACCAGCCAATACGATTGCAAGGTTTGTGGCGAACAAGGCAATATTTTTACTTTAGCAAAACATCTGGGAGATGAAATCAAAGATGTGGCTCAGCCTGATTGTCGACCTCTAAAGACTAATAAAGAAACAGGGGCTAAATTTGATACTTCTCTGGTCGAAAAATGCCATCAAGCTCTCCCTGGACACATCAGACAATATCTAAACGCCAGGGGTATCACCGATGAACTCATAGCCGAATATAAACTCGGCTGGGGTAAATACTATGGAAAATCGTGGATTACTATACCAGTCAAAGATGTCTATGGAGTTTATAGTTTCTTTAAGCTCCGGCAGGACCCGACCGAAGGGAATAATAAAATAACTTACCCCAAAGGAATTGAGGCTCAAATTTACGGCTGGGAAATGATAACAAATGATAACGATTTACTTGTTATCTGCGAAGGTGAATTAGATAGATTGCTTTTATTGTCAAAGGGGATTCCGGCCATTACATCTACACACGGAGCGATGACGTTTAAAGAGGAGTGGCGCGAAATGGTAATAAATAGTAAGAAAATTTACATCTGCTACGACAATGATGAGGCGGGTCGGAAAGGTTCGATGCGAGTGGCAAGAATGGTGGAAAATGGTGGGTGCGAGGTATCCATTATTACCCTGCCGCCCGAAGTTGGAGAAGGCGGGGATATTACTGATTATTTTATAAAACTTGGCGGTAACCCTGATGATTTATTTGGCAAATACGCCAAAGAATATCCGGAGAAAGTTGACACCTCCCAATTTAACGTCCTTACTTCTCGGGAGTTAATTGATATCCTCGGCCTGACGATTAAAAAAGATGAAGAAAATAAATTAATAACTTTTTTATGCGAACTATCGGCTTATACTGAGAGCTCCCAATTAAATATTAGTTTTAACGCACCATCCTCTACCGGCAAATCTTATATACCGACTGAGATTGCCCAGCTATTTCCAGCAGAGGATATTGTGGAGGTCGGTTATTGCAGCCCCACCGCCTTCTTTCACGATGTCGGTGAATTTAATAAGGACAAAAATGGTTATGTGGTTGATTTGTCCCGGAAGATAATGATTTTTTTGGACCAACCGCACACCTTGCTCCTTCAGCATCTACGTCCGCTCTTGTCTCACGACAAAAAAGAAATTTGCATCAAGATTACCGATAAATCGCAGAAGGCAGGGCTAAGGACCAAGAATATATTTCTACGGGGATTCCCAGCAGTTATTTTTTGTACGGCCGGATTAAAAATTGATGAACAGGAAACAACCAGATTCCTCCTGTTGAGTCCGGAGACTAACCGGGAAAAAATCAGGGATGCAATTTATCAGAAAATAAAAAAGGAGGCCGATAGCGAACTTTATTATCTTTCTTTGGAGGATAAGCCGGAACGTAAACTGCTCAAAGAAAGAATTAAAGCTATTAAACTGGCGAATATTAATGATATTAAAATTGGTTCACCGGAAAAAATAGGGGAGGCCTTTTTTACGAAAAATAAAATATTAAAACCACGGAATCAGCGAGACATCGGTAGAATCATTTCTCTAATCAAAGCCTTCGCCTTGTTGAATTTATGGTTTAGAGAAAAGAGCGACTCGACTGTTATCGCCAACGAGGATGATATTAAGGAGGCTTTTAAAGTTTGGGATGCCATCTCCGAAAGCCAAGAATTTAATCTGCCGCCGTTTATTTATCAGATTTATAAAGAAGTTATTTTGCCAGGCTGGATGGCTAAGGGGGAAATCGGTTTAACCAGACGGGAAATCACTCAAGAGCATCTGCGGGTTTATGGGAGGGTATTAGCCGATTGGATTTTACGCCAACAAATTATTCCGATGCTGGAAAACGCCGGTCTGATAAGCCAGGAGCAAGATGCCAATGATAAAAGAAAAATGCTAATTCACCCCATCGCTCCGCTCACCGTATCTGCAGACCAAAACAATAGTGAGTTAGGTGGTGGGGTAAACTCAAATGAAGTGATTTTTTAAACTGTAATAACAGTAAACTTCCTAATTATTTCGGTAATTTTGGAATAACAAATATATGAGCAAATTAATCAAAGAGGACTGTAAAAACTTTAGTATTTATAATCTCAGAAGCTGGAAAGCTTTAGATAATAATTACTATGGTGGCTCTATTATTTGGACCAGCGGCTATGATGAGAAGAAAGATGACATCCGTTATACTCTCAATAAGGAAGAAAAATATATTGAGCTGAATTATAGAATTAAGCGACATAATTCTGATGAGGAATGGAGAAAGGTAAATTATAAAATTCCTTTGGCTACTACAAGCTGCCATTATGGCAAGGAGAGATACTGGTTCATTTGCCCGCTTTATAGTAATGGTCGTTATTGCGGCCGAAGGGTGGCCAAACTATATCTATCTCCTTACTGCGATTATTTCGCTTGCCGTCATTGTCTAAATTTAAGCTATGATGCCAGAAATAAAAATCGCCGAGGTAGGTTTGGTTATATAGGTAGATTCTTCGACCTGGAAGAGCAAGTAGCGAAATTGGAAGAACAAATAAAAATAAAATTCCGAGCAGGCAGGCCGACAAAAAAGTATCTCAGACTCCTCAATAAGGCTCGCCGCTTAGGATATTCAGCGGACATAGTGAATGGGACCCTGGGAAAGCCTTGAACTCCTGATAAAACGGGTAAAAAACAGGAGAAAACAGACTATTTTAGGGAGATATTGGTGGGTATGGGAAAATATGAAAAAATGCCAATAAAACTTGAAAAAAACATCAAAAAATGGTACATTATAAGGGCCAACATAGTTTAACTATGCCTTGCAATGTACATTAAAAACTATATGAATATTGAGTCTAAAACGGATAATTTGATAAATAAAAAAGCCTTCTATACTCCTGATGATTTGGCCGCTATTTTCAGTATATCCAAGCCCACAGTCTATAAATTAATTGCGAAAAGAATTTTACCTTTTTATAAAATTGGTGGCAGCATTCGATTCTTCAAGGATGATTTGGAGGAATATTTAAATGGAACCCGTATCGACCCGATAATCAAATATAAATAAAATTATGATTGTAAAACGTGGAAAAAAATACTGGGTAAACTTTAGTTTTAATCGGACGAGGCATAGAAAACCGAGTCCGGATAATAGTTACGCTGGAGCTCAAGCCTACGAATCTTTATTGAGACAGAAATTGGCCAGAGGGGAATCAGTTGTCGCAGAAAAAAAACAACAAGAAAAAATGCCGTTATTCCAGGATTTTGCGGACAAATGGCAAAAGACTTACGTGCTAACCAATAATAAACCCTCCGAGCAATTGCAAAAAGAATGTATGCTGAAGAAGCACCTCAAGCCATATTTTGGGAGAATACCATTGAATCAAATTCCGGCTCTTAAGATTGAAGAATTTAAATCTCAGAAACAATCCGAAGGGCTATGTAATAAATCAATAAATAACTTGTTGGGAATTTTGGGAAAATGTCTCCGGACAGCACAGGATTGGGAGATTATTGATAAAGTGCCAAAAATAAAGCCTCTCAAGGTATCTCCTAAAGAGATTAAATATCTGAACGAAGAAGAGTATAACCGCTTACTGGTGGCGGCTGATGACGGCGGTATCTTCTATGAAATGCTTTTATTCTCTCTCAGAACAGGAGTAAGAATTGGAGAATTAACTGCGTTGGAATGGCCGGATGTTAATTTCAACAATGGTACGGTGACTATCAGACGTAATATTGTTAATGGCATAATCGGCTCTCCTAAAAATAATAAGTTTAGAACTATTGATTTGGCTTGTGATATCTTAGAGAAATTATCAACTCGGCGGAAAAATAATGGCCTAATATTTTCCGATGACAATGGTAATTATTTTAGCAGATTCACTTGCCGTGACCGTCTTGATAACTTATGTCTAAAAGCTGGTATTAAAAGAATCAGTTGGCACGCCTTACGCCATTCGTTTGCCTCTCAGTTAGCCACCAACGGGGTGTCTCTTAAAACTATTCAAGAGCTTATGGGTCATTCTGATTTGAAGATGGTGCAAAGGTATGCTCACTTGGAACCTATAACCTTGAGGGAGGCCATTAAGACTTTAGAGCCCAAGAAAAATCTAAATTTATGGCACAATAGTGGCACAATCTCAGAAAAAGCATTAGCTATGTCGAGAGTTGGAATCCCTGAAACGTCAAAAAATGCCCATAAATAAACAAAAAACAGGCCTAAGCCTGTCTCTTGTCTTGTGTGGGCACACAAGGATTCGAACCCTGGACCCCTTCGGTGTAAACGAAGTGCTCTAACCAGCTGAGCTATGTGCCCCTTTTGCTTGTGGGCGAGAGAGGATTTGAACCTCCACAGCTTTTACACTGCAAGCCCCTCAAGCTTGTGCGTCTACCAATTCCGCCACTCGCCCCAAAACACTACTTAACTACTTTAACGGTTTTCTCTTTTAACTTTTTCTTGTATTTTTTATCTCTCAAGAAATTTAATTTAGCCCGTTTAACCTCAGCAATCTTCTTGACTTCAATCTTAGTAATAGATGGAAGGTTAATAGGGAAGATCTTTTCTACGCCAATACCGTCGGAAACTTTACGAACGGTAATAGTAGCCGCCTTTTCTTTATTGTGTCGGCGAGCAATAATAATACCCTCAAAATATTGAATTCTCTCTTTTTCTTCACCCTTAGTATTTAATTCTTTGATCTTTTGATGAACCCGGACAGTCATTCCCGGCTTTAAATCGATAGAACTATCTTTTTTAATTTCGGCCATATTATTTAAAAGTAAAATGCCAAAACGCCCGTAAAAGTGGCGCTAGTGGTTTAATATATTATTATTTTATTCAGCTTTTCTTATATTATAAGTAAAATTAGCTCTTGTCAATATGAGATTTAACAAAGTCATAGACCCTGTCAAAAGCTTCTTCTGGTGTTAGGTCGGTGGCGTCTAGATAATAATCATAATGCTTTTTATCATTGACGTCAATATTGTAGTATTTTTGGTAGCGATCTGTATCGCTTTGACGTCTTTGCTTTAGGCTTTTTAAGGCATCCTCGTAGCTTCTAATATTCTTATCTTCATTCTCTCTTTGTCCTCTCTCTTGAATATCTTTCCAAACTCTTTGTGCCCCAACTTCAATAGCGACATCTAAGTAAATTTTGAGGGAATGGGGAATAAAATACCAGGAGGTGCGACCGTCAATGATAAAATTATCTTGGGTTTTGCCTAGTTCCTTTTGGTACTCATCAACAATCCGATCATTTTGTGGGTCTTGCTCTCCTATCTTGTTGTATTCAGCTAAAGATAGTCCTTGTTTGAGGGCTGCTTCTCTTCTGATGGTCCCCATGGAGTATCTGGGCCAGCCTAATTTGTCGGATAGCTTTTGGGAGAGAGTAGATTTGCCAGAGCCGTTAGCTCCGCTTAAGGAAATAATCATAGACTATTTTACTTTTTTAACAAAATAAATTATATTATAACTATAACATAATTACCGAATAAAATAAAAAGGTTAATAGTCCCATAATCCGGACTTTTTACTTTTATTTATTTATGTATTTAGAGAAGCTAGAAATTCAAGGATTTAAATCTTTTGCCAATAAAAACTCATTAGTTTTTCCTGGTATTATTGAAGGTACTCGTCGTGGGCTAACTGCTATTGTTGGCCCTAACGGTTCCGGTAAGTCTAATACGGCTGATGCTGTTCGTTGGGCTTTGGGTGAGCAGAGTATCAAAACTCTGCGAGGTAAAAAAAGTGATGATGTTATTTTCTCCGGTTCTGACCAGAAGAGTCGTTTGGGTATGGCCGAAGTTTCTTTATATTTAAATAATTCTGATAGTCGTCGCAAGCCTAAACCAGTGGTGGAAGGTGAAGAGGCTGGCCCAGAGAATCATATTGATGCCTTATTATCCAAAGAAGAAATTGTAATTACTCGTCGTATTTTCCGTGATGGCGAGAGTGAATATTTAATTAATAATTCTCGCGCTCGATTGACTGATATCCAAATGCTGTTAGCTAAAGCTAGCTTCGGTCAAAAAACCTATAGCGTCATCGGTCAGGGTATGGTGGAGGGATTTTTAAATACCAGCTTGTCGGAGCGAAAAGACTTTTTTGATGAAGCCACCGGTGTCAAACAATATCAGATTAAGCGTGATATTGCTTTGAATAAGCTCCAGGGTAGTTATGAAAATCTGAATCAGGTGGAAATTTTGTTAAATGAAATCGAGCCACGTCTAAGAAGCTTGACTCGTCAGGTTGATAAGTTAAAGAAGCGAGAAGAAATTGAGACTGCTTTAAACTCTTGGCATAATAATTATTATGGCTATAATTGGCACGCCTTAAATGATCGCTTGAATGAAATTAATGGTCGCTATTTAGAGTTAGAAAAAAATAAGATAACCAAGGAAGATAGATTGCTTTCTTTAAATTCCGAGTTAAGTCAGATTGAAAGTCAACCGGCGATTGGCGATGACTTTAATCAGCTTCATCAATCTTTGTCTTTGAAGCGCGATGAGGAAGAAACTTTGACTCGACAATTTAGTCGTTTAGAAAATTGGTTAAGGATGAGATCGGAGATGCCCGAAAATAGTGATCCGCGAGAATTGGAAAAGGATAAGACTGAGTTGGTAAGTCAGATTAATGATTTGCAGGTTAAAATTGAATCAGCTAAAAATAAGGATAATGGGTCAGATGATTTAAATGAGAAGAGAAGAGTATTATCAGAATTACAATCAGATCGTGATAGTGCTGAGAAAGACCTCTCTAAATTAAATGCTTGGTTGGAAATGAAGATGGAATCATCCGGTCAATTTGATTTATCTTTTTTAAATAATAAAAAGCAAGAGTTGACTAAAGAAATAGTTGTATCTGATGAAGAATTGGTTGAAATTCAAAATTTTGTCTCTACTAGTCGTGATAAATTAAATCAGCTTATTTCTGAACGGGAAGTTTTGTTAGCCCAAATTATTGAGCAAAATAAGAGTCTGCGTGGGATAAGTTTGGAAGTTGGAGATAGTGAGATTGGTAAAATTAATGAACAGTTAAAGTTATCAATTGATAAATTGGAATTAGCGGAAAAAGAATCAGATCTAGAAAAAATGAGAGTAGCCTTGAATGAAATTCGTCAAGATATCAAGGCTATATTAGAACTTTCATCCGGCGCCAAAGGACAGTCAGAGCTTAGTCAGATTCAGTCTCAAATGGAGTTATTAAATCAACAGAAAGAAGATCTAAGTGCTAAAATTAATAATTTGAATTTAGAGATTTCTTCTAAGGAGCAATTATCTCGTTTACTGATTGATAGAAAGCGTCAGGCCGAAAGAGAGCTCTCTGGTATTTCTCAGAAACTATCTCAAAGCGAATCGAGTGTTGATACTAAGGGGGTTGAGAAGCAGAAAGCTGAATTAGAAAATAAGATTGGAGGCTTTAACGCTAAAATTAAGAGCGCTAAAGAAGAATTAGAAAATCTAAATCGGAAATCAGAGGAGCGTCGTGATAATATTTTTAGTCAACAGAAAGAATTACAGCATTTTCAGAATAAGGTTAATATTATTAATAACAAGTTGAATGAAATTCGAATTAATTTTGCTAAATATGAAACCCGTCTTGAGGATTTAGAATCAGCCTTAAAGAAAAATAGTATTAATGATAATTTGACGGAAATTAATGAGGCTCAGGTGCAGAAAGAGAAGTCAGATATTATGGATCGCTTGGAATTATTAAAACCGGAGACCCAAGTCTTACGAGAAAAGATTGATAAATTTAACTCTGAGCAACAGAATAAGCGGGACCATCTTTTAAGTTTACAAAAGAATGTCCAGAATCTTCAATATGAGATTAATGGTTTGGCTGGAGAGCTCAGCGACCTAAAGGTTAATGCTGCTCGGCAGGAAACTAAATTGGAGGACTTAGAAAACAATATTCGAATCAGTGGTTTAGATTTGTCAGTTATCAGAAACAAGAGGCCAGAAGGCAATATTGATTTATCTCAAGCCGAAGAAGAAATCAATCGCTTGAAACACCAATTAGATTTAATCGGTGGTATTGATCCGGAGATAGCCCAAGAATATAACACTACTAAAGAGCGTTATGATTTTCTCTTTGCTCAAACCAGTGATTTAAATGATGCTATCAAATCCTTGGAAAAGATTATTTATGAATTAGATTTGACTATCAAGGAGCGCTTTGATACAGAGTTTAAAATTATTTCCGAGAAGTTTACAGAGTATTTCAAAATTTTATTCAATGGCGGATCAGCTAAGATAGTTAAGGTGATGGCGACGAGTGAAGATTCAAAAGAGGATTCTGACAGTAGCGCCACCGAAGAAGATGAGAAGACTATTGTGTTAAATCAAAAACAATTAGATTATAATAATTTGAATAAGATTAAATTTTTAAAGAAGCATAATGCTACTGGTTTAGCAGGAATTGAAATTGAAGCTACGCCTCCAGGTAAGAAGATTAAGTCAGTCTCCATGCTTTCCGGTGGCGAACGAGCCTTAACAGCTATTGCCTTAATCAGTGCTATTATTAGTGCCAACCCGTCACCGTTTGTAGTTTTAGATGAAGTTGATGCTGCTTTAGATGAGGCTAATTCTGAGCGTTTAGCTAAAATTCTAGATGATTTATCAAATAAGACTCAATTTATTGTTATTACTCATAATCGAGCTTCAATGCGTAAAGCCAGTGTTTTATATGGTGTTACGATGCAAGCCGATGGTATTTCGCAATTACTCAGTGTTAAGTTGGACGACATCAAGTCCGATCGTTAGATCTTCTTTATAAAAGACAATCGGGGCCGTAGCTCGACTACGGCTTTTTTTGATTGTCTATCAATTATTTTTTTGCTATAATGAAGTTAACTTATCATTATCAATATGAACAAAAAAATAATAATTATTTCTCTTCTTTTTGTCTTTATTTTGACTTCCGGTTTTGGTTGCAAGCAAAGTGCCCAACAGGTCCAGGAGGCCATGAAACCAATCACTTTGAATATTTGGGGTGTCTGGGATAACTCAGATGATCTGACCCCGATTATTAATAATTATAAAGCGCTTCATCCTTTCATTACTATTAATTATCGCAAGTTCCGTTATAACGAATACGAGTCTGAGCTTTTAAATGCTTTTGCTGAGGATCGTGGTCCAGATATTTTTTCAATCAATAATACTTGGGTGCGAAAGTATCAGAGTAAATTGATTCCTGTTCCAGCTCAAATTCCAATGGTCTATCCAGTGACTCAAGGAACTATTCAAAAACAAATTGTTCCCGAGACTAGAATTACTCAAAGTCTGACCCCTAAGAATGTTAAGGATACTTTTGTTGATACCGTTTACGAAGACTCAATTATTGACGGTCAATTATATGGCCTGCCTTTGTCTCTAGATACTCTAGTCATGTACTATAACCGAGATTTGATGAATAATGCTGGCGTCACTGATATTCCAAGTTATTGGAATCGTGAATTCCAGCAAACAGTTAAGCGTCTAACCAAGCAGGATTTAAAGGGTAATATTATTCAATCCGGAGTAGCCTTGGGTGGTAGTCGTAATATTGAAAGATATAGTGATATCTTGTCAGTTTTGATGATGCAAAATGGCGCCTCAATGGTGACTGATGGTAGCGTTTCATTTCAATCAGTTCCAGCCGGGCTTAAAGATCAAAATTATAATCCGGGTTATTCGGCCCTTCGTTTTTATACTGACTTTTCTAATCCAGTTAAAGAAGTTTATTCCTGGAATAATGATTTAAATAATTCTGTCGATTCTTTTGTAAGCGGCAACTTAGCTTTTATGTTCGGCTATGCTTACCATTTGCCGACTATTAAGAGTCGAGCGCCGAAATTGAATTTTGGTATTGCTAAATTGCCCCAGATTGAGGGGGCAACCGCTGATATTAATTTTGCTAATTATTGGCTAAATGTTGTTTCTAAAAAAAGCCAATATACCAACGAAGCTTGGGACTTTGTCCAATTTATGTCTAAGCCTGATCAGGTCAAGCCATATTTAGCTAGTGTCAAAAAACCAACTGCTCTCAGAGCTTTAATTAAAGAACAGCGAGAAGATGCTGAAATCGGAGTTTTTGCTGATCAAGTTTTGACAGCTAAGAGCTGGTATCATGGCTATAATCCAATTGCCACCGAAGAAGCTATGGCTGACATGGTTGATAATGCTATCAAGGATGAGACTAAGATCCCTGATGCTATTAACTTGGCAGCTAGTCGTATTCAACAAACTTTGAGTCAATAATTTATATTTATGAAAAATATTTTAAACAAAAAATTACTATCAATCACTTTCTTCTCAGTATTTTTAGCTTCGGTTCCGAGTTTAGTCTACGGCGCAATTGTAACCAATACTAATCCCACATCTCTTGATGATGGTGTTCAATTGATGGTTACCGTTGCTCAGTGGATTTTGGGAATTGTCGGTTCTTTGGCGCTTCTAATGTTTGTAGTTGGTGGCTTTATGTTTCTAATCTCGGCTGGTAACTCAAAGACAGTTGAAACCGGCAAAAATATAATTATTGGAGCTGTTGTCGGTTTAATTATTGTTTTTTGTAGTTATATGATTATCAAGTTTTCAATGAGTGCCTTGGGACTTGATTGGTCCGGGACCACTCTTACTCCCACTGCTTTTCCAATTGAGTCTGTTGCTCCCTCCCTTGAGCCTTGTGCCCAGCAATTCGGTGCGCAGGGTTTTAGTTGTATGATTGAGGTTAATGGTCATGATTGTAAGGTTGGTTTCTGTAGTGGCCCAGCTAATATCAAATGTTGTCAGGCCAATAATTAATTATGACTGCTTTTACTGCTCATCAGGTTTTGTCGGAATATAAAGGAATTGGCGATCAATTACGTTTTACTCGTTTACAAAAAGATTTAAGTGTTGAGGAAGTAGCTCGCTTTCTAAAGGTAAAGCCGGAGTATGTTTACGCCCTAGAAGATGAAGATTATGCCTTGCTTCCAGGAGGTATTTATGGCAAGATTTTTTTGAAAAAATATGTTAATTTTTTGGGGTTAGATTACAAGAAAATAGTTAAGAGCTTTGTCAAAGAAAGAAGAATCTATGCTAGCGAAGATGATGATGTCTTTTCTAAAAAGGTGATTAAAAGACGAAAGTTAATTATTTTTCCTAAAGTTTTTCGTAACTTGTTAATTGTTCTGGCTATTGTGACTTGTGTTCTTTATCTTGGTTTCTATTTAAAAAAAATTACGGCCGCTCCCCACTTGGCGATTATTACTCCGGCTGGAAATTTAGTTCAGAGTGAATTGAACGTTGATATTTTGGGAGAGACTGAACCGGAGAGCGAAGTGGCGATTAACGGTCAGACGGTTTTGATTGACAAGGATGGTAAATTTTTTCAGAAGATTGCCCTTAAAAGAGGAGTTAATATTATTGTGGTTAAAGCTAAAAAAAAATATAGCCGGGAACAAGTAGTTACCCGTCAAATATTAGTGGAATAAAAATATGATTGCTAAAAATAATTTGTTAAACGTTAACTTGATATTGAGTCAATTATTGGAAGTCAAAGACTTAAAGGTGGCTGATTTGGGTTGTGGTAATTTTGGTTTTTTTGTTTTCCCGCTAGCCCATTTAGTTGGAAAAAATGGCCAGGTTTATGCTGTTGATATTATGAAGGGTGCTTTAGATGATATTTTCCGTCGGGCTCGTTTAGAGAATTTGCCTCAGGTTAAGACTGTTTGGAGCGATTTAGAGGTTTTTGGGGCCACCAAGATCGAGGCTGGTCAATTAGACGCTGCTTTTTTGATCAATACTTTGCATCAAGCTAAAAATAGTCTTGACATGCTCAAGGAAAGCGTTAGAATGATAAAACCCGGTGGCAAATTGATTATTGTCGATTGGAATGACGAGCATCCTTTTGGACCGGCTAAAGAGCAACACATCAAAGAAGCAAAGCTCAAGGCAGCTGCTTCTAAACTAAGCTTAGAGTTGGAATCAGAGTTTAACCCAGGAGATTCCCATTACGGTTTAGTCTTTAAAAAAATAATTTAAAATTATGGGAGATTTACTAACCTTACATTTCTGGTTCAATTATTATTATATTCCACTCTCTGATCGAGCTAAAATGATTATGTTAATTTTAGCTTTACTTTTAGTGGTTGGATTAGTAGTTACTTTTTTTCTAAAGAAGAAAAAAGATTTATATTCTAAGCTTCGTCAAAGCTTGTTTAACTTTTTTCTAACCAATGTTATTATCTCAGTTTTTTTAGCTTTCTTTGTCTATGAGGAAGTGCCATTCTTTTCTTCTCATTTCTGGTTCCTGCTGATGTTTATTGAAATTATTATTTGGCTCATTAGTCTGTTCAAAGGATTTAGAAAAGTGCCAGACATCAAGAAGAGAATTGAGGAGCAGAAGAATTTCAGTAAGTATTTACCTAAGTAATTAATATTTTTTCTGATATTTAAAAAACAGCCTATTCTATTGGGCTGTTTTTTGTTTCTTCCTTCTTATTTCTTTAATCCTTTGGCGGAGTTTAATCAAATTCTTAAACATTCTGATGGAGTCGTGTAGGAGCTTAACTTTGCTCTTCCGTTTGTCATAGCGATTTTCTTGCCAGTTAACGGGGATCTCTTTAATTTGGTAGCCGGCTTCTTTACTCATAATAACCATCTCAGTGTCAAAAAACCAATGAGGATCTTGGAGATAGGGGGAAGTAGCCATAAAGGCCGGTTTGGTAATGGCCTTAAACCCACATTGCATATCTGATAATTTATGTCCTAATAATAGTCTTGAGAGGAAATTATAGGTTTGGGAGCTTAATTCTCTGATAAATGATCTTTCAATTTGAGATTCTTTCAGAAGACGGGAGCCGACAGCTATTTGGGCTTGATTGTCTAATAGAGGTTGAATTAGTTTGGGGATAGCATCAAGTGAAACTGCCAAATCAATATCCATATAGACTAAAATATCAGCCGAACTAATTTGCCAATAGTTTTTTAATGCTTGGCCTCGGCCGGGTTTCTCAGTGTTGGTATAATTTATTCTATCAGGAAATTTTTTCTTTAACTCTTCGGCAATATCGAGTGAAGAATCAGAGGAGCCGTTGATAACAACTATTATTTGCCATTCAAAAGGAAAATTTTGGTTTGTTAGAAAATCTAATAATTTCTGACTGCTGTCAGCCAATATTTTTTCTTCATTATGAATTGGCAAACAAAATTCAATTTTCATATTTTTTCTTGATAGCATAACCATAAAGGCTCAGTCCCCAGGGAAGAACTAGTCCTTTCCCATTTAATTTAGTTTCTAGCGCTAATATCTGGTAAAGTAGGTAATTGGTAAATTTCGGTAAGGGCTTGGTGTCGGAGTTAGCTTGGTCTTTGGGGTTAATAATTTTTTTGATTAATCTGATTGTTATTATCATCGGTAAAAGCCAAGAATTCCAATGCCTAATCATTTTTATTTCTAATCCGGCTGATTCTAATTTTTTCTTAATATCTTTTCGGCTATAGCGGCGATAATGATGAGCGGCTTGATCATGTGGCCCAAAGAGCCAGGGAATGGCCGGGATACTAAAAAGAAAAATACCATTAGGTCGTAGGGCTTGAGCAATTTTGATTAGGGCTAAATCATCTTGCTTGAGATGTTCTAAAACATCAAAGCAAGAGATGACGTCGGCTGAGTTTTTTTCTAAATTTTCGGTTTCAATATCAAAAACTCGACCAGTAAAGCCTGATTTTTTAACTTGTTCAATGCTCTTAGGGACAAGGTCTAATCCTTCAACTTCTCCGAATTGAGCCAGGAGAGGTAATTGAATCCCGGTGCCACAACCAATTTCAATTATCTTTTGGGTTGGATTATTTTTGGGCAAAGCTAAATTGAGAAGATTATTGATTAATATCCCTCGGGCTTTATACCAAAAATGCTCTTCCGCCTTTTGCTTAAATTTTCTAAAATCGCGATAGTCCATATTTGAATAATATCTTATTGGTAATAATAGCAAGAAGTGGGTAAAAAGTTAAGCAATTTGAAGAAGGCCCTGGGTTAATTATTTTATTTTGTAAATATAGAGACTCTGTTCGGTGTAAAATAGGTGGTAGTTCTCTCTAATGTAATTTTCTACTGGGTTGTCTTGGCTGTGCTTAAATCTTTTGAGTGACTTCGGGTAAGTTAAGATGGCGCAACTTGGTTTATTATTGATTAAGTATTGTTGGGCAGCTTGGAATTGCTCCGGAGTATTATGGTTGGTTATTAGCCAGGGATATGGCGTAGCGTTTAACTTTTGGCTTTCGAAATAAATATTGGGGGCAAAGGGGCCGGCATAAATATATTTCCCCGGACAGTTTTTTTCTATAAAAATAAAAAATTCTCGGTTACTCTGGAAGAATGGTTTAAAATCAAAAGACAAAAAATAGATAGCTGGGTAGAGAATAAATAATGTTGTTATTGTTGCTATATAATAATAAGTAAATTTAGAGTAATTAGAGTTTTTTCTATTACTTATATTTTCTATTATTATTCCAGTTAGAGCCATAATAGGGAATCCAGCTATTAATAGGTGGCAATAGTCCGGCAGGGGAATGGTTGTTAAGAGTAAAAAAAACTGAATTATCAGAAGCAAAAGTATTTTATCATTTTTTTCTTTGCGCAGAAAATATCCAGTTAAAATTAGTATTATAGTCGATGTAAATAGGGTGTCGATCGGGACTTGATTGATCTGGCGGTAATTATCAAAAGGAAATAATAGTAGATTGGCCATAATCGTTTTAATGGGCCAAGCTAAAAATGTTAGGAGGGGTAATAAGGCCGCCGCCGAGTATAATAATATAAATTTAAATTGTTTCCTTAATCTAATTAATAAGAATAAGAAGATGGCGCAACCTAGGGCT
>JBAYNC010000007.1:0-17095 GCA_041679025.1 Patescibacteria group bacterium | reverse complement strand
TAGTAACTGTTCAGATGATTAGCGACCCAACGGCCGATGAAGGCAAAACATTGAATAATCTTCTGACACTCAGACTATTATCAGCTTTTATCTTTCTGGGGCTAGGACCAATTATAGTATTATTATTTCCTTACGGACAAAATATAAAAGCAGGAGTTCTAATCACCGCTATCTCTTTCTTATTTGTCGCCCTGAATCAAATCATGACCGGAATATTCCAGAAGAGATTAATCATGAATAAATCAGTTTGGGCAGAAATCATCAGTCGCGTGGCGCTACTCTTAGGCATCATTCTAATCGCCTATTTCAAGTTAGGGCTCATGGCCATTTTCTGGGCCAGCGTCTTGTCGTCAGCAATTAGCTTTGGAATACAATTATATTTCTCCCGTCAATTTATTTCTCTCAAGCTGGAATACGACAAAGCCATTTGGAAAGTAATTATTAAAAAATCATGGCCGTTAGCCATTACCATTGCCTTCAATTTAATTTACCTAAAAGCTGACACCCTAATTCTATCTCTAATCAAAAGTCCGGCCGAAGTGGGTATCTATGGTTCGGCTTACAAAATAATTGATGTTTTGGTAACTATTCCTTTTATGTTTGCCGGGGTAGTATTGCCAATTTTGACAACTGACTGGCTACAGAAAAATACTGATCGCTTTCAAAAGGTTTGGCAACGATCACTAGACTTTATGATTATCATGGCGCTTCCCCTAATAGTCGGGACACAATTTATAGCTAAAGATATTATGATGCTGGTCGCTGGGCCAGAATTTGCTGCCGCCGGGCCGATTCTTCAAATATTAATCTTAGCGGCGGCCCTAATCTTTATTGGCTGTATCTTTTCCCATATAATCATTGCGATTGATAAACAAAAAAAGATTATTGGAGCCTATATATTCACCAGCATCACTGCCCTGGCTGGTTATCTAATTTTTATCCCCAAATATTCCTATCTTGGAGCTGCCTGGACCACTATCTACAGCGAGCTAGCAATATTGCTTTTTGCCGCATATTACGCTAAGAAGTATACAGCGACAAAATTAAATACCAAGGTGGCCTGGAAAGCGCTATTCTCCGCTATAATAATGGGCGGAGCTCTCTATCTCTTGCCAGCTAATTTTTCCGCTAATAAATTAGGGCTTTTGATAACTATCATCATTGCCACCATAGTTTACGTCTCTGCCCTATTAATCTTCAAAGCAATCAGTCGCGAAGACCTTAAACTATTATTACCTAAAAATAATAAACCCAACCTAACTGTTTTAGAAAATAAATAATAAAGATATGAGTGATATTAAAATTATAGCCGACACTAAGGACTATGTAGTGATTGATAAGCCAGCCGGGCTCTTGGTCCACGGAGCGCCTCACATCAAAGAGCCAACTCTAGTTGACTGGCTTTTGCAAAAATATCCTGAGGTTGGACAAGTTGGCGAAGATCTAGAACGTCCCGGAATAATGCATCGTCTCGATAAAGACGTCAGTGGCCTGATGGTTATCGCTAAAAATCATTCCAGCTACGAGAGCCTCAAAGATCAATTTAAGAATAGAATCATTACTAAGGAATATACAGCACTAGTTTATGGACAGGTATTAAAAGAGGAAGATGAAATTGATTTTCCTATTAAGAGATCGACCAAGGGATATAAAATGGCAGCCGTTCCAAAAAACTTCAGTGAAGAGAATGAAGATGAAAAAGTTCGTTTAGCTGCTACCACTTTCTCGGTTATTAAAAAATTCATAAACTTTACTTTGTTAAAAGTAATAATCAAAACTGGACGGACCCATCAAATCAGAGTCCACCTCCATGCCTATGGTCACCCAATTGTTGGCGACAGTCTCTATAATAACAAGCAATCGAAGATAAAGAATAAAAAATATAATTTAGGCCGCGTTTTCTTGGCCTCTACTCATCTAGAATTTAATGATTTAAACGGCGAGCGACAGAGTTTTTCAGCGGGTTTACCAGAGGATCTAACGACATTTTTAACCCAAATTAAATAAGTTGAATCATTTTTTGGTTTTTGCTATAATCTAATAACGTTCTAAAAAATTAATAAACCTAATTACTGCTTAGACCAATAATCCTTGGCGGCAGCAATAATAAAAAACTATGAGAAAAAATGCTTTCCTTTTGGCATTAGTCCTAACTATTGCCATTACCCTATCAGGTTGCAGCTCTAATTTAAATGCTGCTTTTCAAAAGAAACTTAGCCCCGATGAAGCTAAAACTAAAGCGGAAAATTATATTAATGAGAATTTAATGGCTAACGGAAGTAAAGCTACTATTGATAAAGTAGTTGAAGAAAATGGTTTATATAAAATGTCAGTTAATGTTGGCTCTGGTCAAATTATCGATTCCTACATGACCAAGGACGGCACAAAATTATTCCCTCAAGCATTAGAGCTACAGGCCGCAGCAGAAGACTCAACTGGTGCTACTGGTACTGAAGACGCCGCAGCAGCCGCTCCAACTGAAGTTCCAAAAAATGCTAAACCAGTAGTTGAACTTTTTGTTATGAGTCATTGTCCTTACGGCACTCAAATTGAAAAAGGAATTTTGCCAGTAGTTGAGGCCTTAGGTGGTAAGATTGATTTCAAATTAAAATTCTGTGATTACGCTATGCATGGCGAGAAGGAATTAAAAGAAGAACTAAACCAATATTGTATCAACAAAGAACAATCTCCTAAATTCATCACTTACTTAAAATGCTTCTTGACTGCCGGAAATGGCGATGATTGTCTAAAACAAGCTAAAGTTGATACTGCTAAGATGAAGACTTGCGTTGATAAAACTGATAAACAATTTAAGGTGTTAGAGAACTTTACCAATAAAGTTGGTTATAAGGGTAGCTACCCAGCATTTGACGTCTTTAAAGATGATAATGCCAAATATAATGTTGGTGGATCTCCAACTCTAATTATCAATGGCACTGAATCTCAAAGCAAACGTGATCCTCAAAGCTTAATGAATTCAATCTGTGCTGGATTTGAGAAGACTCCAGAAGAATGTCAAAAGGCTATGTCGAGTGCTTCCCCAGCAGCTGGTTTCGGCACCGGAACTGATTCTAGTGGAGCAGCCGCAGCTGACTGTGCTACTAATTAATTTTTAGCAAGAATCGAATATACAAAAAAAGACATTAGAATAATTCTAATGTCTTTTTTATTATGAGAAGAAACTATTTATTTTTCTGTAAGTATTGAAATATCCCAAAGGCTGCTATTGATCCTTCGGCACAAGCCGTAATAATCTGACGCAGACCACCGGAAGAATTAGTAATATCACCAGCCGCCCAAATACCTTCTTGACTAGTGGACTGACTAGGAGAAACTTTAATATAACCAAAATCATCAAGATCCAAACTTAAATTACCGAACCAAGAAGCATCGGGCCGAGAGCCAACCTCAATAAACAAACCAGAGACAGATAGCTCATCAACATTATTATAGGGCTGACTGAGCTTTATTGTTTCTAATTTGTCAGCGCCTTCCAATTTAATAATATTATTATTAAATATAACCTCAATCTTGGAATTGCTATTAACAGCATCAACCCAAACTGTTTCTCCCTTAAATTTATCACCCCGAACAATCAAATAAACCTTCTCGGCCACTTCCGCCAAATAAAGAGCGGCCGTCAGGGCGCTGTTTCCACCACCAACAACAGCCACAATTTTATCTTTGAAAAACATGGCGTCACAAGTAGCACAATAAGAAACTCCGTGACCGACAAAACGGCCCTCCTCAGGTAAATCTAAGTGCCGATGAACAGTCCCAGTAGCGAGCAAAACTGTCTTGGCACTAAGCTCTTTCCCGCCGATTGTTTTGATCACAAAACCTCCATCTTTTCTCTCAACGGAAGTAGCTCTATCCATAATCATTTCTGTTCCGAAGCTATCAGCATGAGCTTTCATCTTCATGGTTAAATCAAAACCATTGATTTCAATCTCCGAAGGAAAATTACAGACTTTATGTGCTTCAGCCATCAGCCCCCCAGGAATTTCTCCTAAAATCGCGTGCTTAATTTTATAACGAGAAGCATAAATGGAAGCTGAATATCCAGCTGGACCCGATCCAATAATTAATAAATCGTAATTCATATATGATGGATTAAATTCGACCGCGATATTTCTCCGCAGTCAAAATTCTATTAATAGCGATAATATAAGCAGCCAAACGAAAATCAATCTTAGCATCTTTTTCTTGATATTTACCATAAACAGCCGACCAAGAAGACTTCATTTTTGTGACAAGTAAATTACTTAAGTAATCATTATCTAAAATATTACCGGTTCGATTCTGACTCCACTCAAAATAACTAACGATCACCCCGCCTGAATTAGCTAAAATATCTGGAACAACCATTATCCCTTTATCAAACAAGATCCTATCAGCCGCATAATCAATTGGTCCATTAGCTAACTCCACGATACAACGAGCTTGAACGCGACTAGCATTAGAAATAGTAATTTGATTTTCAAGGGCAGCTAGAATCATAATATCAACTGGCAATTCTAATAATTCTTCGTTAGTAATTTTCGAAGCTGATTCAAACTCTTGAACCGCCCCACCCTTTTCCTTGATTTCAACCAGACGAGGAATATCTAAGCCAGCTTCACTGTAAACTCCGCCACGACTATCAGAAACAGCGACAACTTTAAAACCATCAGCAAAGAGCATGGAAGCAATATTTAATCCAGCATTACCGAAGCCTTGAACAGAAACTTTTAAGTCTTTATTAGACCCCAAAATAGTGGTAGCCATCTCCTTAATAACAATATAACCACCGCGAGCAGTAGCATCACCCCTTAATGACGAGCCACCGAGCTCCAGTGGCTTACCAGTGATCATTCCCGGCTCATGATGACCAACCTTCTTCTCAAATTCATCAAGCATCCAAGCCATAATTTGGGCGTTAGTATAAACATCTGGAGCTGGAACATCGATGTCTTGGCCTAAGACAGGATAAAATTCATCAATATAGGCTCGACTAATCTTTTCTAGAGTGATCTTGTCAGTTGTTTTAGGATCAAATTTTACACCACCTTTAGCACCGCCGTAAGGCAGGCCAGCCAATGAATTCTTGATAGCCATCCAAAATGATAAAGACTTAACTTCGTCTTCGCAAACATCGGGGTGAAAACGAATACCACCCTTTCCGGCACCGAGAGCATCGTTAAAAAGAATTCGCCAGGAAGGATATTTTTTACCATCAATTTCAAACTCAGCATATTTTACCCTCTTTGGAGAAGATAGAATCTCAATTTCGGCGTCACTTAGATTTTCTGCCTCCTGAACATCCTTCAATCGAGATAAAATATTATCAAAAGTAGCCATATATTTTTTATTTACTTAAAGCTTCATTAATCTCCTTGGTTAAGCTAGCCTTATCTCGAAGACCAATAAAGTCAGCGACAACTTGACCGCCCTTAAAAAGTTTCATATTAGGGATACTCTGGATATTATATTGCATAGCCAATTCTTGGTTAGAACTATCCTCAGTATTTACTTTGGTAATTTTTACCTTACCAGCCAAGTCAACGGCCAACTCATCCAAAATTGGAGCCATCATCCGGCAAGGACCACACCAGGGAGCCCAAAAATCCACTAAAACTGGAATTTGAGACTCTAGCACTTCAGCACCAAAATTATCCTTTGTTAATTCTAAAGCATTAGACATAAGATTTATTAATTGAAATAAAAATCAAAATATTTTTATTCCAATCTTAATTATTTATAATTATTTTTTAGCGATCTCCGAAAAGATCTTTTTTAATTGTTCTCTCTCGGCCGGTTGATTACGACTCAGGCAACACTCGAACTCACTCTCCATATACTTTTCCATCAGAGCTGAAACAGCCGACTTAATAGCTTTAAGTTGAGTAATAACCTTAAAGCAATCTGGACTTTCTTCGGCCATCATCTTACTGACACCCGAAAGCTGTCCAGTGATATTATTGATTCGTTGATTAAATGTTTTATCCATATGCTAGTATTATAATACACACCCCCTAGGGGTGTCAAGAGATGCCCTCAAAACAACAAATAATTACAAAAATCAACAAATATGTGCTATAATATAAATACTAAAAAAATAATTAAAGAAAAAATATGGATATCAAAGACCTCATGAAAAATATTAAGACCATGACTAGCGACCAAATTGAAAACAAGCTAGATCAAATGGTTAGAAGTAATTCTCGTTTTTCCAATCTAGACGAGAAAAACAAAGAAATCGTTTTAGATCTAATAGCTGACTACAAGAAAGATATCAGAAATGGAATTGCCATTACTTCCTATAAGATTCAACGTGATACTCACCCCCTATACGAAAAAAGATTAAGCCTCGACTTAACCAAAAAAGATATTGATGACATCAGAGATATTTTAAAAGCCTTCCGAGCCTAGGCTCTCTCCAAAACTAAATAATAATTAAACTTGTCTTTGACAGTTTTAATTATCTTTAAATTAGCCTGACGGCTAATTTTTTTTAACTCTCCGACAGAAAAAGCATGATAATAGCGCAAACTGGTTTTGGTCCCGTGAGAATTTTTCCAGAAAAATAAGATATCACCCCAATCTAATCTATTACCAGAAAATAAATATTTTAGATAACTAGAAATAATTAATTTCAAATATTTTTTTCTAGACCATAAATTCCAAACACTAATTACCAATTGACCTGAGACTGATAACCTATCAGCCATTTGCTTTAAGGCCTCGACTTGTAATTTATGCCCGGGCAAATGATGCAAAACAGCGATACTAAAAACATAATCAAAATTATTATTACCAATCTGACTTAAATCTAAAACATCAGCCACTAGAAACCGCTGGGCGGGGTAATTCTCTTGAGCTAACTTAATTAGCTTCCGGCTATTATCAACCCCTAAATAATCAACTTGCTTATCAGCTAAAGCTTCCAGTAAACGACCATTACCACAACCAACATCAAGCACCCTAGTTCCTGGTTTAATATTTTGAACTAGATCAATTAAGCTCAACCACAGATATTTTTTTCTAGTGGTATTAAAATCAGAAGCAATATCAGAATAATTAGCCTTCACAATATCCAAAATTTTAACTTGGGTCTTTAGATTCATAAAATTAATAATCGCCTAAATAGCTAGTCTCTTTAACAGTCGGGCCTTTCTTTAAACAAACATCACATTGACCACATTTCTGAGAGTTATGATCACCGAAATAATTTAAAATATATTGCTGTCGACAAGACTGAGAATAAACATAGGACTCCATCTCATCTAATTTGTCATAAGCTCGACTCTCTTTAGCCTTTAGAGCTGAGAAATCTAAATTTAGATCGGCTGGATGAACGGATTTCAAAACCTTGATCTCCGTTCCCCTGAAAGGTGGACGGTATTCCAAAAAACCTTGTTCATCTAATTTTTTAATCATCCGAAGCAAGGACTCCTTTTTCACTTTCAGGATTGAAGCCACTTCTTCCAAACTAATCTCCCAACCTTTTTGTAATTCTTTGCCGAATCGTTCAATTAATTTCTCAAAAACTTCAATCTGAGTTTTGGCTCGCTTTCCCAAAGAACCAGACATAGTGACAAAATCACTCTTGGCCTGCAAAAAAGCGTTGGCAGTCTTTTCATTGGGGCGAGAAATATAACCCTCTCGTTCTAAAATTTTCAACGAAGTACCAATGGCCATCTCTGGCACTGATTCTGATAATTTTTTACCCAATTCAGAATAGGTAATCAGGATTGACTCTCCGGGTTGCTCATCAGCCCGACGCCTTAAAAAATCATAAATCTCTAAAATAATATGCGCTCCCGGATTATCACCTTTAATAAAAAATTCTCGCAAATAACGGTCGCGCGGTGAATACAGGAGCAAACAAAAACTAGTCTCACCGTCTCGACCGGCTCGACCGGCCTCTTGATAATAGGCTTCAATGGTCCCTGGTAGATCATGATGAATAACAAAACGGATATCTTTTTTGTTGATTCCCAGACCAAAAGCATTAGTCGCCACAACTACCTGGGCCTCCCCGGCCATAAAACTATTTTGCACCCATTCACGACTCTCTGGATCCATCCCGGCGTGATAAGTAACAGCTGAAACATCATAGCCAGTCAAAATATCAACTAATTCATCGGCCTTACCTCGAGTTCCGACATAAACAATACCTGATTGAGATGGGGCACTCCGGACAAAATCAACAATCATATCAATCTTGGCTCGATCGTTCAAAGAAGCCACACCAAATTGTAAATTGGGTCGAGCAAAACCAGTAACTATCATAGTGGGAGAATCTAAATGTAATTGTTTTACAATATCATCTCGAACCTCTGGCGTCGCAGTAGCGGTCAGCGCTACCACCGGAGGATTATTAACCGACTTGATCGCCTGATGAAGTTTTAAATAGCTAGGTCGAAAATCATGTCCCCACTGGCTAATACAATGAGCCTCATCAATAGCAAATAGAGCCACCTTGAAGCTCCGTAAGCTCTCCATAAAAGATTGGTTATAAAAACGTTCAGGGGCAATATAAATTATTTTGAATTCGCCCGACTTAACCTGAGCTAATCGAGCGTCAACTTCAGCTTGAGAAATAGAAGAATTAATAAAAGTAGCTGGGATGCCAACTTGAGTCAAAGAATCAACCTGATCCTTCATCAAAGAAATCAAAGGAGAAACCACAATAGTAACACCGTCTAACACCAGAGCAGTTAATTGAAAGATTAAAGATTTTCCACCGCCAGTAGGCATCACCACAATGGTATTTTTTCCAGCCAAAACACTATCGATGGCCTCTTCCTGACCAGGACGAAAACTAGTATAAGAAAAATGAATATTAAGTAATTGGAGCAAGGCCTGTTTTTTATCCATAATAGAGAGTTAACAAACAAAAAAAATAGAAAAACTAATCAAGTTTTCTCTTCAATTTAAGCTTGGAGCTTTTTTCTTTTAAAAATTTCCCAGACATTCTGAAACAACAAGGCAATCGTCATCGGTCCAACACCACCTGGGACGGGAGTAATATAAGAGACAATATTTTTAACATCTTCAAAATCAACATCACCCAGAACCTTACCATCAACGCTGGTAATACCAATATCAATAACAATTGCGCCGGTCTTCAACATTTCTTTCTTTACAAAATGAGGCAAACCTAGGGCCGAAATAAGAATATCAGCTCCCTGACCACAGGCCTTAATTTGCTCAAATTTTATCTGATGTTCTGATTCACTCAACTTCTCAAGATCACCAACCGGACATAAACTAACAATTGCCCCTGATTTTTCTAATATTTTTTGAAGAGACTTACCAAAGATATCAGAATTAAACAAAATACAAACTTTTTTATCAGGTAGCGGACACTTGATCTCCTCTAGAATTTTTAACACTGAAGCAAAAACTGGAGAAACAATAAAATCAGGATGTTGCGGATGAAAACCATCCACATCTTTGTTGGGATCAATTGCCGAGATTACTTTATCAGTATTAAAAATATTAGTTAGTGGCAATTGAACTAATATTCCATCAATCATCTGATCTAAATTTAAGAAATCAATCACTCCCAAAAGTTCATTCTCTGAGGTGGCATCTTCCAAGCGATATAAATGAGTATCAATACCAACTTTTTTAGCTTCCCTTTCTTTGAGAGAAACATAAAGCTTAGAATCAAGACGATCATTAGCTAAAATGATAGCTAAATTAGGCCGTGGCCCATCTAACTTTTTAATCTCAGCAAAAACATCATCTTTTATTTTCTCCGCTATTTTTTTTCCATCAATTATTTCCATATTATTTTGGGGTTGGAAATTGTAAACACAAGTTTTTCACTTTAGCTTTCAAGTCACTTAAATAATTTGAATCATCTCTGTGAGTTAGGGCGGAATCAATAAACTCTACGATTAATTTCATTTCCAACTCCCCCATTCCCCTGGTAGTAACCGCTGGGGTGCCAATTCGAACCCCAGAAGGATTCATTGGTGGGTTAGGATCGTTGGGGATAGTAGAACGAGAAACGGAAATACCAACTTGTTCTAAAACCTTCTCCGCCTCTTTTCCGCTCAAACCTTTATTACTCAAATCTAAAACTAATAAATGGTTATCAGTCCCACCAGAAACAATTTTGTAGTCTAAGGACAAAAAATTAGCCGCCATTGACCGAGCATTAACAACAACTTTTTTGGCATACTCCTTGAACTCCGGCTTTAAAGCCTCGCCAAACGCCACCGCTTTAGCAGCAGTAATATGATCATGCGGTCCACCTTGCATTCCCGGAAATACCGCTCGATCAACCTGTTTAGCATATTGCTCTTGGCACATGATGATAGCTCCCCGAGGACCACGTAAAGTTTTATGAGTCGTAGTTGAAACCACATCAAAAAATGGAACTGGATTAGCTAATTCACCGGCAGCAATAAGTCCGGCAATATGAGCAATATCAGCAAAGGTATAAGCTCCAACCTCATCAGCAATTTCTTTGAATCTCTTCCAATCAATCTCGCGACTATAAGCGCTAAAACCAGCCACGATCATTTTTGGTTTTTCCGCTTTAGCCAAACGATAAACTTCATCCATATCAATACGACCAGTTTCAGGATTCAAACCATATTGAATAAAATTATATAAGCGTCCAGAAAAATTAACACTATGACCATGCGATAAATGTCCACCATGATCCAACCTTAACCCTAACACCTTGTCTCCAGGCTCTAGAAACGCCATATAGACCGCAGCGTTAGCTGGTGAACCAGAAAGAGGCTGGACATTAACATGCGGAGCTGAAAATAATTCCTTGGCACGAGAAATAGCTAAATCCTCCATCCGATCAATCACTTCATTACCACCATAATAACGCTTGCCACTATAACCTTCGCTATATTTATTAGCCAAAACTGTAGCCATAGCCTCAAGCACCGCCGGAGAAACATAGTTCTCGGAAGCGATTAGCTCGAGTTCTTCATCTTGACGCAAAGATTCAGCTTCGATGATTTTCCAAGCTTCAGAATCTTGATTTTTGAGAGAATTATATTGAGGCATATATAAATATAATAATGCAGTTTGAGTCTTTTGTCAAAAGACCATTAAAATCACTAAAAAGCCATAATATCTGCCTATTTTTGACCATACCATTGACAAAACTAGGCGAAGATGATATAATATGCTTATATAAAATTAAGTTCATTTACAACCTCATGGCCAATTTATTTCTCAGTTAAGGGTCGATTACCTCGATCTTGAACTGAGAAATAAATTAATAATAATCTAAACACAAAAAAACCCAAGCCATGAAAACAAAAATATATTTTATAGTAATTATCGGTTTGTTAGCTATTTTCACTAACAATTCTGTTTCTGCCCAACGCGTTACATCAATCTACTCAGGCGATCTTAACGCTGAAAAATTTCAGGAGAAGATAAATATTATCGACTCCGAGATTTCAAAGCTTGAGATTAAAAAAACAGCCGAATTAAAAGAAGTCAGGAGAAACGAAAGAAGAAACAGGGGTGGTGCATATAAGCTATCGGCTTATGACACCGCTATCACAGTTTCTCCAAGAGAAGCTGTTTGTATGAAGTATGACACTTTAATTTCCGCATTGAACAGACAAAAATTAGAATTAACCGACGCGATGGTTAATTCTAAAGGTAACTATATTGCGTCAACAACATCAGCAGAAAAAGCTGCTGTGTTATATCCCGCAATTAAGTATGCCGAAAATATAGGCAATGTTACTAGCAACAATAGCAACACTGGGAATTCCCAGACTGTCATGTTGTATATACAGAATAAGTCCAGATATTACGCCGTGACGATAACTAGTGCCCCCTTTGCTGGTATTACTTTAGCTCCAGGAGAAAAGAGCAAAATATCTTATCCAGTGAATGTCGGTATTTACTCATTAACCTACACTGAGTACCAAGTAGGCACAAACAGGGTAAAACCAATAACGGTAAATATTGCGGTCGCTGCTAACACAACCGCCACCACAATGAATATTGTGGACAGGTAATTGTGACAGACGAACAAAACAGAAAAGCGCCTGAATTAAATTTCAGGCGCTTCTTTTTTTAATAAAAAATATTATTCTTATAACGTACCCGTCGTTCCCGGGCTACTAGAACCAATTGGCAAATTAGTAAAGACAAAAGCAGTAATAGCATAAGCAGCTAAAACAATTATAAGACCAATGATTGCCGACTTGATTCTCTCCTGCGCCTTTTCAACACTATCTTCATTGCCACCGGCTGTCATCCATTGGTAGCCACCCATAATCAAGAGAACCAAGAAAATAATTCCCAGTAGACCTAAAACAGCACCAATAATTATAGCAATAATATTCGCAAACTGGATATTCTGATCAAAACCAGCACTACCAAGCAAAGCATTATTCTGAGCATCAATATCGCTAGTAGTCGCCAACAGGCCAGCGCTACAATTAGAAATTGGAAGAACAACCCCTAAGGTTAAAATTATTAAAATTAGAAACGGAGTAAATTTTTTCAAAATATTCATAAAGTTATTTATTATAATAAATAGCTAGAAACAAAGGCCCAAATAGCATAAGCAGACAATGTCAGAACTAGACCCATAATGGCAGTCTTTATTCTCTCCTGAGCCTTCTCCACGTTGTCTGAATTACCACCAGCTGTCATCCATTTAAAACCACCCAAAATTATCAGAATAACAAAAATTATTCCTAATAAACTTAACGCGACACTGATTACCAAACCAACGATAGAGGCTAACGAAGTCGGAGTAGCAGATGCATATGGTCCGGAAGCTCCTGAGCCAGCAGCCTTAAGCCTATCTAAGGGTGAGGATGTAGCCGCAAACACAAAATAAGGTAAAACTAATAAAGAAATTAGAGAAGCTAAAATAGCTGTTTGTTTAATAACCTTTTTCATACTTTTATATTATTTTAAAAAATTTAAACATTTCCGATTTGACCACCGGGCAACAAAGCACCAATGATGAAATAACTTAAGGCATAGGCCCCTAAAACTATAACCAAACCGATAAGCGATTCTTTGATAATATCAGTCGCCTTAGTCACTTTCTGCTCGTCACCACCAGCTAGCATCCAAACAAATCCACCATAGACTAACAGACCGACAAAAATAATTCCCAAAAGAGATAAAAGAGCGGTGATGGCAGTACTAATAATTTGTTCCGGGGTCAATCCAGCGCTAACATCAAATTGGGCCTGGGAAGCAGTGTTATTCAAACGATTCTGACCAGAACTAAAAGCATCGCCCAAGTTAGCCGCATCAACGGATAACAAGGGGATAATTAGAAGGTAAGTAAAAACTAATAATCCAGTCAATTTATAAAAAATATTCTTCATACAATAATTATTGTAAAGCTTGATTAGCGAAGATGCTGGTAATAAAGAAAGTGACAGCATAAGCAGCGATCACAATTACCAGTCCAATAATAGAATCAAAAATAATAGTTTTAGCTCTATCAACATTCTTTTCGTTGCCAGTAGCAGTCATCCACATAATGCCGCCGATAATCATTAATACTAAAAATATTACCCCCAAGAAAGAAAGAACGGCAGTTAAAATAGCGCTGATTCCACCTTCGAGAGTGGTGCCGGCCCCGAATAGAAGCTGACTATAATGCCCAGTCTTTTTAGCGGTAGTATCCAGCCCGGTACTGGCATTAAAATTATAGGCTAAGACTGACTTAGAAAATAGAGTTAATCCTAAGACTGACAACGCTCCCATTATTCGATTAGTTTGACATTTGATCATAAAAAATAAATTTAATCGAGGGTGGCAGTGGTTCCTTGATTAGGTACTGTTACTGTTTGGGTTAATTGACTACCAATAAAAGAAGTAATGGCGTAGGCAGAGAGAACAATAATTAAACCAATAATTGCTGAAGTCAGAATTGACTTAGCTTGTTCAGTCTGCTTTTCATTACCAGCCGAAGTCATCCAGAGGATGCCAGCATAGATAACTAGAATTAATAACAGAATACCAACAAAGGATAAAACAGCACCAACAATCTGACCAACCTTAGAAGAAACAAAATTTCCTGGGTCGTTACCAACCGCCGAAACACTAAGTGGCACTGCCAATCCACCAGCCTGAATAGTAGAATCTAATCCATAGCTAGAATCAACAGCAAAAACCTTATTCATGATAAAAAATAGAGACAAAAAAACTAAGAGAGAAACCAGAGGGAAAACAATTTTATTAATTTTTTTCTTCATAAACTATATAAAAATTATTAAATAATAAATTGGACCGACAAAACCCCCGGTTCCTGCAAAGGCTTACCGAGTTTAAAAGCAAAAAGAAATAATTAAATTTTTTTTCAATAAAACCATAACAAAACAAAGAATTTGGAGATAATTTCCACGACCTTAGACACAAATTAAATTTTTGTCCAAAGGAGTGGCCCCATTCTACAAAAATAGGGATCCACTTTTCCGAAATCGATTTCTGAAAAATAAGAACTATTATTAGTTGCCAGTGGCATTGATAAGTTGATTCAATACGAAGGAAGCAATACCCCAAGAAGCTAAGATGATGACTAAACCGATAACACCGGCTCCCATCAATTTTTGAGCTTCAGACACCTTATCTTCATTACCAGCAGCAGTCATCCATTTGAAGCCACCAAGTAAAATGATCACAACAGCGATAATACCCAAAAACATCATAGCAGTATTAATAATACGAGCTACAATTTCTCTAGGATCAGAAGCGCTTAATTGAATTTGGCTGCTAACTTCATTGATACCAACATCAAGAGCGTGAGCTCTCATGCCAAATAACAAAACGCCGCCTAAAGATAAAACGGTAAAAGATAATAAATTCTTCATGATTTTTTTATTCATAATTCACCACCTTTCTAGTTTTAGTTTTAATTTTTAATATTTAAATATTAACATATTTTTAAAATAAAAACAAATATGATAGACTGTAGGCAGATGAAAAGAATCTACCAACTAAAATTTAGTTCAATTCTCTGGATATTATTCTATATTTTGGTCTTTTTTCTACTCCTAAACCATTCCTATGGCTATTTAGACCCCGACCTAGGATGGCATTTGAAGACAGGCGAGGAAATTATTAAAACCGGACAAGTCCCCACCATTAATTATGTAGATTACACTCTGGCCGGAGAATCTTGGGTCGACCATGAATGGCTGGCTAACGCTGTCATCTATTGGGTATTTATTAATTGGGGGTATTTAGCGGTCAATATTATCTTTGCTTTGATTCCCCTTCTAACCCTAATTTTTCTTAATCGCTTTATCATTAGAGAATATACCAAGGACAAAACAAATCTTTGGCTATTTATTCTAATAGAACTCTTCGGGCTAATTGCCTTCATGCCTCATTTTGGCGTTCGACTACAAGAGATAACTTTCTCATGTGTTTTTCTATTGTCGATAAATCTTTATTATTACAATAAACAAAAAAACTGGAAAACTTTATTATGGCTTCTACCCATATTTTATTTCTGGGCCAATACTCATGGTGGATTTTTAATCGGCTGGATAATTCTACTATTATTCTTTCTAGCAAAAATTACCGAGCACCTCCTTTACAAATTATTCCCCTGGAAATTTATAGACTTCAAAGATATCTTATCTTTAACTCAGATCAGAAATTATATTTTGGTTGCTACTGGCGCTCTAGCTACCACCTTTTTTACCCCCTACGGTCTCAAGCTCTATGAATTCTTTGGAACCTATACCAACACCTTCTATTTCAATTATATCTTAGAATGGCTACCACAATGGAGCTACCCTTATATTTATTGGCAATGCGCCTATCTTTGCCTGGCAATATCTCTCCTGGCTATTAACCTTTATGAAATCTGCAAAAAAAATTCAACCAAGAAATTAAATATCTGGCAATTCGGCATAACTCTCGGATTCATCATTCTGGCCATTAAATCCCGCCGTCACTTCCCCTTGATGTTTATCATTTCCGCTCCTTGGCTAATAGCTTTTATAACTGAATATTTAGGGATTAAAGCAATTAACTTTAAATATTTCAAAAATCGGGTTATCACTATTATAATCAACACCTTTTTAGTCCTCTGTTTTCTCTTTGTCTCCGCTAACGTTATTGTCACTACTAATTTTGTCAGAGACCCCTTTAATTCTTTCTGTGAAAATAAGTATTCACCCAATAAAACAAATTTTTTATTTCCCTGCCAGGCCATAAAAACAATTAGAGATAACCCGGAATATCGAGACTTAAAATTATTCAATAATTTTGGTTGGGGTGGCTTTCTAATTTGGACTTGGCCGACTAAGCAGCTTTTCATTGACGGCCGATTACCTCAGGTTAATTACGAGGGACGTTCTCTTCTAGAAGAATACTGGGATTTCTTTTCTGAAGGCAAAAGCCAAATCTATCTTGAAAAACATCAGATTAAGATGGTGCTTCTCTATAACGATAATCGCCCGGTAATATTTAATTGGTTTGAAAGAAATTTTTTATTCATGAAGGAAAGCGACTTCAATGATAAAAAGAACTATCTACAAGAATATTTAGACCATGACTCTAAATGGGAATTAATTTATACCGATGATCTCTCTAAAGTCTATGTTCAAAAATAAGAAAACCATAATTGGACTATTTTTATGGTTAGGGATCATTTTTTGGTGCTTTTTTATACACCTAGATTATCATTTCGATAGTGACGAAGGGGTAATTCTCAGTGGTGCCTGGAATTTAATCAATAATCAACATTTATACTCAGACTTTTTTGAATTCATACCACCTGGTAGCTTTTATTTAGTTTTTTTAACCTGGAAAGCATTCGGTTTAAGTTTTTGGTCAGCTAAAATTATATCAATTTTATTACTAATCTTATCAGCGGCTGGAATCTATCTAATTGCTCAAAGAATATCGAAGAATAAATGGAATATTTTAGCTCCCATATTTTTTTGTTTAGCAACATCAGGTCTTCCAATAATTAACCATAATTTCCATAGCCTACCACCAGCAATATGGGCAATTTATTTTCTATTATTAGGACTAGATAATAAGAAGATAAAGTATTTTATATTAAGCGGAATACTAACTGGGACAACAATTCTTTTTTTACAAACTAAGGGCCTAGCCCTAGGTT